>CAYMXC010000271.1:0-4427 GCA_964394135.1 uncultured Phycisphaerae bacterium | reverse complement strand
GTCGGCGTACTGATTCCAAATCAAACATTCGTGGTCCGCCAGCGAAGCATTATACAAGGTATTCCAAAAAGATCCGCTTTTGGCCAGAATCCATCGCCCATCTGTCAGAAGATACTTCGATGCGTAATCATAAACTTCCGGAAGGGCATAGGTCTGACTGGTTACCTCGCTCGCCACACCGTCCACAATCGCGATAGCCTTCAATGTATCGCCCGGATTGACGGTTACCGGTCCGGTATAAGGAATATCGCCTGCCGTCGGGATATTCCCATTGAGGGTATAATAAATACTCGCTCCGTCAACACTGCTGATGGTAATAGCCGTCGGTCCCATCATCGCTGAATCGGCAGGGCTGAAGACGGGTTTGGGATTGATTGTAGTTTCTATGAGAATGCCGGTAAATCTGACCTCGTGATTATCGGCACTTGTGGTATCATAGAATCCTAATCCTATCGATCTGACTTCATCACTCACAGAAAAATTCAGCGTTTTTGTCTCACCCACCCATGAACTCACCCCTGCAGATTTTAGCGACCAGACCACCTCATAGGCCGTAAGATCAGCAGAAGGTTCCGATCTGGCAAAGGCAGCGGCATAATAAAGCGAACCATTATACCCAATCACCTCGCCGTAAAACGTAACTCGTGTAATGACTTCGCCCACCGGCGCCGTCCAGACATAAGCCCCTCGATGCGCATAGGTTTCTCCACCATATTTGTTTTTGAATTGACACTGGTGGTCTAAAAGTGTCGAGGTATGAATCGTGTTCCAATAGGAGCCGCTCTTGAGCAGCGTCCAATTACCATCGGTCATATTCAAACTTCCGCTGCTGCTGTAATCGTAAGTTGTAGAAAAACCAACCGTGGCCGAAAAACACAATACCCATCCCATCTGACACAGTTTTCTGATCATGATCCACTCTCCTTTGAAAAAAAGGCACGGCAAACACGACACATGTCTGCTTGATGCCCGTTACTTTACAAATCGAAACAACGTTCCCGTTCCGCCGGGTAAGGCATGATGCAATAAAACGTGATCCGCAAGATGCACCTTCTCCCAGGATCCGGTTTGGCAATTCAGCCGTTCCAACGCATTGACCTGCCAGTTAAAATAAACGGTAATGACACCGAGGGTCTCCGCGGCGGTTTTATTCGCGGCATGATTGCAATTGGTCAGCATCAGATACTCACGCCCATCCTCGTCTTTGAAAAAACCCATCAAAAAGCCATGCGGGCCGTCGGACACGGTGACATTCGTGATACGGGGATCGGCCTTTTCACTCCAGCGCACCGTTCCCAGGGGTTGGGTATACAGCCATTGACCATCGCGATAAATCCGGGATGCACAATAATACACCCCGGTACTTTTAAGGTTCTTCAATACCTCGCCCATGACCTTAAGTTCCGGAAGCATCGCTGCCACCGCCCGCCCGATTCCGCTGCGCTTGCCGTCAGGGCCGAACAACGACTTCGAATAGGGTTTGTAGCAACTGTTATACGTCCAGTAGGAAAGCCCCGTAAAACCATACGTCAGGGAGGCATACGCCTGAAGACGAACCTCCGATTCGCTGGGCTCATGAAAAGGGCCGCCCGTCCAGGCAAATCCCTGCAGCCAGTTCCAGTACGGTACGCCAGCGGCCAGTGCTTTTTCGCGAATGATCGCCAGATTCTGATAAAACGTCCCCGCCGTCCCGCCGCGGTAAAACGGATACTGATCATACATCAAAACGTCCGGCTGAACCTCAGCAACTACTCGATCCACATACTAGATACAACTCCGGCTTGTGGGTATACTCCGGCACCATATCCTTACCACGCATCGCGCAGTACACCAATGCATCGGGAATCGCCTTACGAACCTGAGTTAATGCCTTGCCCAGTTCCGGCAACTCTTTTACTGGATTTTCGTCCCCGATCGACAGCCCCAGACATCCTTGGTATCGGCTATGGAGCAACCGCGCTCCTTTTACCGCCTCGTCGTCCTTTCCCGGACGCCATCGATAAAACCAATGCCAACCCAATCCCAGGTTCGCCGCCCGGCCGAAAATAGCATCCGTCCACGCCTCCTTTTTCGGATCGACCACGGCGAAAACCGAAGTAAACCCCATGGCCTTGTATTGCTCCAGATCTACCGGCGCTTCGATGATCGCATTCACGGTGAAGGGATGAGATCGCACCCATTGCCGGCCGCGATGGGGATTGTTGTTTTTTTCCGCAAATGCACTGCCGCTTATTCCAAGCGACAAAACCATGGTCATTAGCAGCACGGATATTCCTTTAAAGCGAAAATCGGCCATTCGGTACCTCCGATCAATGTCTTTTATCGACATTTCAGAGTATGAACTTATCCTGCATCCGCAGGGACTGATAACCCAGACACCCCGGGTTATCTAACATTACAATTTCCTAAGCGTTCAAGTTCAATTTTAAATAATGTGGTCCGCCGTTCGAATCACACTAAAGTACTTGATTCGAACCTGACGATAGATACGACTCTTCAACAAAACAATCGAATGCAGAATCTCGGTGGCCTTTCGAATCATGGTCTCAAAATCACAAATCCACTCACGCACGCCGAGACGATAAAAAGGAATACTGCGAGGCGTTGGACGTGTATTCGATATGCTGACAATCTCTTTGTAGGGATATCGTTCGGCCAACGGGGTACATGCATAAACGTGATCAAGCAATTCGTCGTGAGGACAGAAAACAGCCTCAAACCGATCTGACCGAAGAACCGCTTCCAGGCGTCGCTTATACTCTTCAACCACATCACAGGGTTCAGACAAATATCTCTCAAAAAAATCCGTCATCTCGAAATCAACAAACTGAAAACGATGGTTTGCAGAAATATCCGCTACCGTATCCCGCATCGATTGATACTTCTCTTGAAATGTGCTGATTTTTACAGGATCCACTAAAATTAAAATGCGATTCCAGCCCTGCCGTCCTAAATGAAGGATGATATCCCGCCCCGCCCCGGCACAATCCATCACGACACCGGGACTTTGAATGTCAGGGAACGTTCGATCCACAAAAACCAGGGGAATTTTTTGGGAAATCGTCTGAAAATATTCCACATTCGCATTCCCCTCGCAAGGCCAGATCAGTAATCCTTCGATGGTATTGTTTAAGAATTGCTCGACAATCTTTCTCTCCTGCGCGGGATTGTTACCGCTGCTTTTGATGATGCAATGATTACTTTCAAGATCGATCGCTTTTTCCGCAAAACAATGCACGGAGCCGGCAAACGGTGAATCCGGGCTGAAGGGATACACAAAACCAAACGTCAGGGGGACTTTATCTTTCTCCAATGCGGGATTGACCTGAACACCTACCCCTTGGCGTTTTTTAATGAATCGATCCTTTTCCAACAACCGAAGGGCCCGCTGAACCACATTGACGCTCACCCCCAACTCGGCCCCAAGGTTTCGCACCGGAGGCAAGTTCCCGCCAGGTAGATAGTCCCCTGTCCGAATACGGCTTTTAATAATATTCGCCGTCTGAATATGTTTTGAAACCCGCGAGAAACTATCTATCATTTGCATTACCTTATTACTAGCAACTTGCATTACTGTAATACAGTGTACCAAAAGGACAATGTCGTGTCAAGGGCTATTTTACCTCGTGATGATCCTCATTTCACCGTCCTTAAACGCTCGTAAGAGACCGCCGCCAATTTCCTTCCACGCTTTCAATAATTGGTGACCCCATTTCCGCCGGTGTGTTATGTTATTCCATTACCATATAGGAACGATCTTCCGATCCCGAGGAAAAGCGGCAGGGCAACGTCTGACGAATAAAAGGTAAATGGTGTCATGCCATTACGCGATTCAGGAGTTCCGTTGTTTGCGTCGTCCTTTTATTTTCAACGCCAGATTGGGAGACAGGACATGGCCTCGAAGACGATGCCATGCTACCTGGATTTTTCGTAGGGAGGGGATAGGGGAAATCTCAGATTTGAGAGGGAAAGGTGGATGGCGAAACATCCACCCTACCATGCTCTTCACCGGACGGTCGGAACGCCGCGGCCGCGGGTAGTTGAGAATATCCGCGGCCTGGCTGAAGGGAGGCGGGTAAGGCTAAAGAGTTTTTTCGCATGCGGCGGAATGGTGAGAGTGGCAAAAAAGTCGTCCGGATAAAGATAGCCTTCCCACGTTTCATCAATGACTCGAACCATACCATACCATACGTCGACGCCTGGTTATCGGCAAAGATGCGATAAACCTTTCGGACTTCCACAGAGGCCTCATGGCCCCGATTTTGGACACAGATTGCAAATTGTTGTTGGGTTGCTGTTTTCATGCCCTATTGTATCGTGGCATTTCCCTTTATTTTTCGCCATCGAAGCCCGCCATAGCGTTTCCTTCAATCGTGCCAGCTCGCGAATACCTCGTCCGGTGGCAATAAGGCGAATATCCGTAATAC
>CAYMXC010000270.1:0-4428 GCA_964394135.1 uncultured Phycisphaerae bacterium | reverse complement strand
CCGTCAACTAAAAATCCCAAAATCTTTTAGTTGACGGATCACAAATTCGATGCTAAATTCTGCCTCACAGCATGAGGCTGAAAACATTCAATAATGAGCAACCAGACTCATTTCACCGAACTTGCCTAAGTAAAGCGGACAAGCGTTTCGGAGGCTCTGTCAGGACGACGATGGGCGAGAAAGGACTCTCAAGCAAGTACGACGGATTTTTATCGACAGCCTTGCGCGGCGATAAAGATATACAACGGAGGTAGTTCTAACCATGATTTTGACTTGCCCAACGGCGGACGCCGTTTCTGAAATCGAACGACGACTGGAGGAGAAGATCGGGCAGCGTCGAATTCAAATGTGGTTCAAGAATTCCGCGCGGATGTGCATTGACGGCCGGCATCTGCGTATTCGCGTACCAAACAATCACGTTCGAGGCTGGATCGAAAATCATTTTTCCGCTCAACTGCGAACCATCGCATCGGATACACTCGGACGGGAAACGGATCTTACCTTTGAAATCGACCCGGAACTGCTGAAAACAGAAATCATTATAGAAAAAAAAGAAAACCGGAATCCAACCGCGGCTGTGCCGCCAGCCACACCCAGATTACGCAGGAAATTGCGTAACAGTCTTGAAAATTTCATCGTCGGCCCGGGCAATGAACTTGCCTATAACGCCATCCAGTCTATTGCTTCGAAGGTCAGCAGTCCGTTCAACCCGCTGTTTATTCACGGGGGATGCGGCCTGGGAAAAACCCACCTTCTTCAGGGACTCTGCAACGCACTGTCAGACCAGCACCCCAACGTCACTTGGCATTACGTCAGCGGCGAGGAATTTACCAATCAATTCATCGTCGCTGTGCGAACGGGCGCGCTTGATACATTTCGTCGCCAGTACCGCAACGTGGATGTCCTCGTAATTGACGATGTCCACTTCCTGGCCAACAAGCGTGCGACGCAGGAGGAATTTCTGCATACATATAATGCCATCAATGCTGCCGGTAAACAGGTCGTCATGGCCAGCGATGCACATCCAAAATTGATTGGTCAGTTGCACAATTCACTAGTAGACAGATTTATCAGCGGCATGGTCGTTCACATCGATCTGCCCGACGCGACAACACGCGCAACGATCATTCGGGCCAAGGCTCAGCAACTCGGCCACGCCCTGCCTGACGCGGTAGTGCAGGTCATGGCACGCGGCATAACCGGAAATATTCGCGAGCTGGAAGGCGCTATCCTCAAACTCTTTGCCTACGCCTCGCTGTGCAATAAACCGATCGGCATGGAAATTGCTGAAAAAATTGTCCGCGAATTCGGCGGTATGGATCGTGCCGATATTCGCATCAGCACAATCGAAGATAAAGTCGCTGATTATTTTTCCGTCAGCGTAAACGACATTCAGTGTTCCAAACGCACCAGAACGGTCGCCCTGGCGCGGGCAGTAGCTATGTATCTAACACGTAAGCACACAGCACTGAGCTTTCCGGAGATTGGGAAATCGATGGGTAATAAAAATCATTCCACCGTCATTCTGGCGTGCAAAAAGGTTGAACAGCTTTTAAGTTCGCAGCAGCAGGTCAGTTGGGATGCCGCCGACCGACTGCTGACACGTTCGATCAGCACGGTCATCAGCGATCTTGAATCGCAGCTCAAGCAGGCAAACGGGTGATTCTGCCATGATTCTTTTGATTGCAACCGGCAATGCCGGGAAATTCAGGGAAATCGCGGCCGAACTGGCCGGCGTGGACGATCTCAAGTTCATTTCACTTAAAGATCTGCCGCCGGTAGAGGAGTGCGAAGAGACGGGGAAAAATTTTGAGGAAAACGCGATCCTCAAAGCCCGGTATTATGCCGGACATTTTCATCACCTGACCCTGGCAGATGATTCCGGCCTGGAAGTGGATGCACTCGGCGGGGCACCCGGCGTTTACTCCGCCCGATATGCTGGCGAACCCTGCGATGATGAAGCAAATAACGCAAAGCTGGTTAGAGAACTAACTGGCGTACCGGCGGAAAAAAGAAGTGCACGGTTCCGAGGCGTCAGGCCACTGGCCGACGAAAAAGGCAACGGTCTTGGCACAGCCCAAGGGACCATCGAGGGGGTCATTATTGATAATCCTCGTGGTCAAAACGGGTTTGGCTACGATCCTCATTTTTTAGTTCCTTCGATCGGGAAGACCACGGCGGAAATCCCCCCGGCGGATAAAAACAAGATTTCCCACCGCGGCCAGGCCACCCGCGCAATGCACCAGCTGATGGAAAAGCTCTTCGGCAGTCAGAAAAACACTGATTTTTAGAACATACTGAAAATTGAAATATTTGGGTTTTAGTTCATTTTTAGTGCGCTATGTCTTGCAACCTCTTTCAGACAAACGAGATACAAGATCGTATTGATTCGATTCTGATTAAAACATCTGGTTCAGGACTTCCGGGTTGATCCGGCAATCGAGGATCTGTCCCCAGAAGATTCGGTGGAAATCGCCGGATGGGTAACAGCCCTGTCGGATGTCGGGAACCATGGCTTCAGGGACAAAATCGTTGGCGTGGACGATCTGGCATTCATAGTGGATAAGACTCTGTTCGATGACAGGTGCACCGGCCGATCCGGCTGATGCGGTCAGGCCGCATTGGGTTAACTTGTCCTGATTGTGCCCGCTTGACGCACCGCACAGCTGAAGCGCATTATTGTTTGCAACCGGCATTACATTGACGGAGAAAAACGGTTTATTTTTGAGAAGTTCGTAGGTGTATCGCGAGGGGCGAACCATCACCTGCCACATGGGGCGGGACCATACGGAACCGATCATTCCCCAGCCAATGGTCATGGCATTGGCTGTGCCGTCGGGTTTCCATGAGGCCAGCAGCAGGCCACGGGTGCTCATAACCTTCATGACGTCCGCGAAATAATCGGTGTACTGCATCGATATTTTTTCCGACATTCAACATACCTCCCATAAGCAATATGTTCGAATCGGCCCTGATGGTTCGCTTATTTTCCACAGTAGTCGATAATTCGTGCGATTTCGTTTCGCAGTTCGTGTCGAACGACGATTCTGTCGATGAACCCGTGCTCGAGCATAAACTCGGCGGTCTGGAAACCTTCGGGCAATTCTGCCTTGACGGTATTCCAGATGACTCGCGGTCCTGCGAAGCCGACCATGGTTCCTGGTTCTGCAATAATCACATCGCCAAGGAAAGCGAAGCTTGCAGCGACGCCCGCGGTGGTCGGATCGGTCATGACGACGATGTATAATCCGCCGTTTTCATCGAGCCGGCCGATCGCTGCCGAGGTTTTAGCCATTTGGACGAGCGAGACCATTCCTTCCATCATTCGTGCGCCACCGGAAGCTGTTACCATGATAAACGGCAGGTCATTTTCCATGGCCAGTTCGGCGGCAGCGGTTACTTTTTCGCCGACGACCGCACCCATGGAGCCCATGATGAAGAATGGGTCCATGACGCCAAGGACGACTCGCCGGCCCTTGATGTAACACTTTCCGATAATGACGGCCTCTTTCAGATTTGTTTTCTTTTCCACCTGTGCAAGCCGTTCCTTGTAGGGAATTCGGTCCTCGAATTCGAGTGGATCGGTGGAGACGAGATCATCGAGCAATTCTTCGAAGGTGCCTGGGTCGGCAAGCTGGCCGATTCTGGTACGTGCGTTGATTCTGTAGTGACGGCCGCATTTGGTGCAACAGGAGAGGTTTTCCTCGAACTGCTTTCTGTAGAGCATTTCGCCGCATTTTTCGCATTTCATCCACAAGCCTTCGGGGACATCGACCTTTTTGGGTTCGACATGTGCCAAAGCCGTGTCCGGAGCATTTTCATTTTCATTTTCATTTTCATTAAAATTGTTTTTTTCGTTTTCTTTTCCCACGCGGTACTCCTTAAACAAATTTATTCGATCTCGTTTTCTTGAATGGTATCTATTTCCTGTATCAGATATTCATGCCAGGTCAAGGGTTCATCCTGCAGGGTCCAAATGTCGTTGATTGCCCTTGCCTCGCGGGAGAGCCTGGCCAGGGCGAGGGCGATATGGCCGAGCACCACACCGACACATGCGCCATGATGTTTTGTGATAATTCGGCCTATGCAGTGATCGATTCGCTGCTGTACTTCCGCGAGACATTCGCCTTCCGGGGGGGTCACGCTTTCCGGCAATTCGATCCATTGTCGAAAAACCTTTGGATGTCTGAGTTTTATTTCAGCCTGTGCCATTCCCTGCCAGAGTCCGAGGTTAATTTCCGCCAGGTCTCTCTCGGTTCGGTGACGAATTCGAAGTGCACCTGCAATCATGCGAGCAGTTTCCTGAGCTGTCCCGGAGGGTGAGGAGTAAACGATATCCGGTCCGATAGTTCGCAATTGCTCTGCCCAACGGCGAGCCTGTTCGATGCCTTCTTGGCTCAGGGGAAGATCGGCATTTCCGACCATTCG
>CAYMXC010000269.1:0-4457 GCA_964394135.1 uncultured Phycisphaerae bacterium | reverse complement strand
GCCGATATGGTGAAGTGGACAGGTAGGATTTTTTTAAATAGGAGCTAGCCATGCGGAGAAGTTTTATGTTGGCGGTGATCGGATTGGGTTGTTTGCTGGGCGTTCCGGGTTGCATCGGCAGTGCAAGCGGTTTGTTTGGTTCGGTGTTGACCGAAACAGCGTTCACTGCGATCAGCACAATTATAGCAGGTCTGCTGTCGAGTCTTTTGGGCACCACATCAGCCTAATTTGTTAACGAGCCGTAAATAACAACAGGCCGCCGGACATTTAGTAAATGCCCGACGGCCTGTTTCTTTTTGGATATCTTCAGGTTTTGATTTTACACGATATCGCCGTCGTCATCGTCACCTTCAAGGATTTCGCCTTCGATTTCGGCGGGAATCTTTGCGCCGTCGACAAAGCCGAGCAATTTTCTTGCCCGCACAGGGTGCTGAAGTTTCTTGAGGGCCTTGGCTTCCACCTGTCGAACTCGCTCACGGGTGACCTTGAAAATTTTGCCGACTTCTTCGAGAGTGTAGGTATAGCCATCGCCGATTCCATACCGCAGTTTGATGATTTCGCGTTCGCGGTAGGTAAGGGTCTTGAGAACTGCTTCGATTTTGTCCTTCAGCATTTCCTGCGTGGCGGAGATCACGGGTGATTCCGCGGTTTCGTCTTCGATGAAATCGCCGAAATAGCTGTCTTCGCTATCGCCGACGGGGCGATCGAGGCTGCTGGGGTGGCGAGAGATTTTCATCACCCGTCGGGCCTCGGAGACCATCATCTTGGCTTCCTTTGCGATTTCTTCGATCGTCGGCTCGCGGCCATGTTCCTGCAAAAGCTTTTTGGCGATATTACGCAGTTTGGACATCGTTTCGATCATGTGGACGGGGATACGAATGGTTCGTGCATGATCTGCGATGGCGCGGGTGATCGCCTGCCGGATCCACCACGTGGCATAGGTGCTGAACTTGTAGCCTCGACGATATTCATATTTGTCCACCGCCCGCATAAGACCGGTGTTGCCTTCCTGGATGATATCGAGGAAGCTGAGACCACGGTTGCGATATTTTTTGGCGATGGATACGACCAATCGCAGGTTTCCACCTGAAAGCCGCTGCTTGGCCACTTCGTATTCCTGGTAGACGCGTTTGATCTGCTCGACGCGAACCTGAAGATCTTCCGGCGTTTCCAGAACGAGTGACATCATGCCATGCAATTCGTCTTTCATGGCTTCGACATCTTCCGGGAGCAGATCTTTTTCACTGTCCGCCTGATCGATGCGCTTCTGCAGTTCGACCATTTTCTGAGAGAGGTTTTCCAATTTTTTCATGATTGGCACGACCTTGCTGGTTCGCAGGGACAGTTCTTCGAGGAGAGTAACCGCTTTTCGCCTGCGCTGCGCAATGTGTTTGATAATCTGTTCCTTCTGCGCGTCGGTCAATCGATTTTTGTTCATCTGATCCCACTGCCGGGAATTCGATTCCAGGAGCAGACGGGCCGTCTTGAGATTTTCGGGCAGTCGCCTGTTGATCGAATCCTTGCCGAGTGTTTCCATCGTCGAGGTTTTCATGGTTCGGTCGAAGGGCAGGTCTCCACTTTCGACCTGCTGAAGGATCTTGATGGCTTGTGAAATACAGTAGTCGTTTTCCAGGACACGTCGCCGAAAGGCCATTCGGGTCAGTTCGATTTTCTTGGCCAGACGGATTTCTTCATCGCGTGTGAGCAGAGGGATTTCACCCATCTGGGTGAGGTACATTCTGACCGGGTCGTCGATTCGGCGAGTAGAAGCCTCGGCCAGTTCTTCCTCAAGATTGAACTCCTCCTCGATCCCTTCCTCTTCTTCCATTGCCATTTCCATCTCGGCGGGCAACTGATCGTCGGCCTGGTCGATTTTTTCGCCTCTGGCGCGACGATTGGCTTCGTCTTCGTCCACAAGGTCAACACCGATCTCATCGAGGTTGATGAGTAATGCGTCCAGCTTTTCGGGGCTGGCGTCTATCAGAGAGTCGTTGATTTCCTCGTAGGTTAAGTACCCACGGTCTTTTCCCTTCGTAATCAGGTCATCCAGGACCCGATCCTTTGGGTTGGGCTTGCCTGCCTCAGTTTTCGCCATAATTACATTCTCCTTATCTATTCATTTGTTGCCTGCGAACAGGTCCAGCCATTCTACCGGCACGACACCGGGAAAACCGCTTCGGCCAGGCGGTACAATTCTGTTCCGCACCGAACCACGGCCCACTGCCGGTCAAACGCACAATCAACGGCCGAGAAACATGGCCGGCAGTGCGTTTATGAAAACACCTGTTCCTTTGTTGTTTTGTGTTACTCTCGCTATTTAAGTATACAATACGGGGTAAACACCCTGTCGTATCCAAAAAATCGTAATATTAATACTCAGCAAGCTCCAACGATTACAACGGTATATCATTCCACCAGTGCGCCTGGGGTGCGACGAACCGAAACCTTCAGGTTTTCATATAATTCCTGCAATTGGCGATCCACTTCATCCTCTGTCAAAGTCTGGTTCATGCCTGCAGCATTACGGGCTGCATCCTGTTCTCGCTGGGTGTCTTCAATACATCGCATGGCGTCTTCGAGGTTTTGGTCAAAATTGCCTTTTTTTCGACCCTGTTTATAAAGCTGAGTAATTATATCCGCCAAATTCGCATCTTCCACCACGCCCAATAACTCGGTGAATGAAAATTCTCCTAACTGGTTGTGGCAGAGCCAGAGTTTTTCAGCGATTTTGCGATAAATTTCTGGTTCAAAGTCATCCGGATTCAGTTTTTCAGCCGCGTGGGCGATATAGCCCGGCTCGCAGATCAAAATTTCCAATAACTGCATGAAAGCGCTTTGGCTGGGAGTTTCCGCGACTGGCAGAGTCGGCCGAACCGCCTGATTGTTTTGTGCGGTGTTGGTCGATTCCGGCAGGCGGCGCCGATATCGCTGAAGCTGGGCATAGAGATGTTCAACAGGCACGCTCAGCATGGAGGCCAGACGTCCCATAAGCATGCCCTTGCGGATCACGTCGATCCGGCCGTAAGGATCGCAGGTTGCGATAGTTTCCAGGAGGTTGTCGATTGCCGATCGACGTTCCCGTTCACCTGCGCCGACGTTGTATTGTTGTTGGAGGCGGCGCCATTTATATTCGAGAGAGTCGACCGCACCGGCGATGACGGATTCGAAGGCCTGAGCGCCCTGGGCGATCACCAGGTCACATGGATCTTTGCCGGAAGGTACCTGGGCGACTTTCACATCCACGCCCATTGCCAGAAAAACATTCAGGGCGCGATCCGCCGCTTTCACGCCGGCCTGGTCGGAGTCGAAGATCAGGACGATTTCGTCGGCATAACGCCGCAGTGTTTGTACATGTTGTTCCGTAAGGGCTGTCCCCAGGGTTGCAACGACATTTTTGACACCTGCCTGGAAGGGTGCCATACAGTCGGTATATCCCTCGACGACGACAACCTGTTTTTTCTCACGGATTGCATCTCTGGCTAAAAACAGGCCGAAAAGGTTTCTCTGTTTTTGGAAAACCGGCGTTTCCGGGGTGTTCAAATATTTCGGTTGATCGTCGCCCAGGGTTCGGCCGCCAAATCCGACAATATTACCCATGGGATCGAAGATGGGGAAGATGACTCGTCCGCGGAACAGATCCCGGAATGAATTGTAATTGTCTGTCGCCAATCCCGCTGCTTTTAGAAGCTGTGGACTTAGCCCGTGTTTGCCGGCAGCTTCCAGCAGGTTGCGTCCGTCGGGAGAAGAAAAGCCCAGCATGAACGTTTTGCAGATTTCTTCGGTCAGGCCTCGCCCGATCAGATATTTTCGCCCCGGTTCGCCGATCGGCGTGTTCCAGAGCAGATTGGTGTAATATTTGCATGCCCAGAGATTGGCCTTGAAGATGTCTTCCTTTGAAAAGCCGTCTGGGCTGATGTTTTTTTTGCCTCGCTCGGGCAGCGGAATTCCCGCCCGGCGAGCCAGAACTTCGATGGCCTCGACAAAAGTGATATTCAGGATTTTCTGGACAAACTTGACCACGTCGCCCCCCGCGCCGCATCCGAAACAATGGAAGAATTGTTTTTCCGCACTGACGCTGAAGCTGGGGGTTTTTTCGCGATGGAATGGGCACAGGCCCAGGAGATTTTTGCCGGCGCGTTTTAGCGCAACATGCTCGCCAACGACATCGACGATGTCATTGGCCGATTGAACAGACCGAATTAACTGCAGGTCCCACTGTCCGCTCAAGGTTTTTAAACTTTCAATAAAACGACGCCAAACAAGTTGATAACGCTTTATCTATTGATCCATATTATTATTGCGATGCGTTTCTCTTTTTGTTACCGTGTCCAGGTTCCTTAAAGTCCACGCTGAGTTAAAATTATATAAACACAGCAATACTCAGCTTGGTGTCAGGTTCACGTTTATGGTGTAGGCAGGCCTTCTGCGTAACCATTTAAATATAACACATGAATTTG
>CAYMXC010000268.1:0-4482 GCA_964394135.1 uncultured Phycisphaerae bacterium | reverse complement strand
ATTCTGGTACGCTCGGCCGGCAGCGGCGAATGCGGCGGTCAAGGCGTTTGTGGTGACGCGGATCGGTGATACCGGGTTTGTCGTCGGTCTGTTGTTAATTATTCTGACTTTTGGAACAGTGGACTATACTTCGGTCTTTCAACGTGCGGGAGATCTCAGTCCGGGGATGGCGACGGCGATTTCACTGCTATTGCTGGCGGGGGCGGTGGGCAAAAGTGCGCAGATTCCGCTTTATGTCTGGCTGCCGGACGCGATGGAAGGTCCCACGCCGGTCAGTGCGTTGATTCACGCGGCAACGATGGTTACGGCTGGGGTTTATTTGATCGCTCGATGCGGAATGATTTTTATTCAGTCGCCGATTGCGATGGATGTTGTTGCGATCATCGGCGCTGCGACGGCCAGCTATGCGGCGTTGATCGCGTTGGGTCAATTCGATATGAAACGTATCCTTGCTTACAGCACGATCAGTCAGATCGGTTACATGTTTCTGGCGATTGGTATCTTGACGCCCGGGGCTGGGATATTTCATCTTGGTACGCATGCCTGGTTCAAGGCGCTGCTGTTTCTCGCGACCGGGGCGGTAATGCACGCGATGGACGGTGTGATTGACATTCGCCAGATCGGCGGGCTGCGACGGGGTCTTCCCGTTGTCTATTGGTTGTTTCTGATTGGTGCGTTGACGATTTCGGGAATATTTCCTTTTTCCGGGTTCTGGAGCAAGGATGAGATCATTGGCCAGGCCTGGTCGCGGTGGCCTGTGTTGGGGATTCTGGCGTGGGTGACCGCGCTGCTGACGACGCTGTATATGTTCCGCATATTTTTTCTCGTTTTTCATGGGCCGGAAAAAATCCCGGAACATTTACAGGGTCATGTTCATAAAACCGGCGGTTGGATGATCTGGCCGATGATGGCTCTGGCGGTCGGGTCGATCGTGCTGGGATATATTTTTCTTCATCCGATCGAGCGCATGCTTCATCCGTCGCTTGGCTGGAGTGCCACGGTGGAAACGAATCCGATTCTCTTTGGAATCATTACTACCGGCGCGAATCTGTTGATGATTCTCCTTGCCTGGAAGGTCTATCGGCCGGAACGGGTCGGTCGGCCGATTCGGCGGGTGAGTTTATTCAACCTGCTGAATCGGAAATTCTATGTCGATGAAATTTACAATGCGTCCGTGGTCGCGCCGGCGCGGGCGGTGGCGCAAGGGTGCGGTGAGACCGACGATCATGTGATCGATGGGATTTTGGCGGTGATTGTCTGGATTCCGAAAACATTGGCACGCGGGGTCAGGGTTTTTCAAACGGGAATACTGCAAGGTTATGCGCTTGGGGTGATCGTTTTACTGGCGATCATGCTCATAACGCTTATAAAGATGTTGGGCTAAAACAATGAATATACTCGAAAACTGGATTTTGACTCTTTCGATATTCACGCCGGCGGTCGGCGCGGTAGTGATCGGTTTTTTAAAGGGTCAAAAGGCTCGGGCGATTAAAACAGTCGCCGTGATCGTGTCGCTGGTCACGATGGTGCTGGCGGGCATCGTGGTCGGGTATTTTTTCAAGGTAAGTCCGACGGATCAATATATTTTGGAGCAGAACGTACTTTGGGTCGGACCGCCGTCGATGCCGAACGTGGAAATCCGTTACCATCTGGGCGTCGACGGTTTGTCGGTTTTTCTTTTGGCGATGACGGCTCTGCTGCTATTTTTATCCGTGGTCTACAGTACCGTTTCAGTGATCGATCGGATCAAGGAATATTACATCCTGCTATTGATTCTGGGCGCCTCGTGCATGGGCGTCTTTTGCGCCGTGGACGTCCTGCTCTTTTACATCTTCTTTGAGTTCGTTCTGATTCCGCTATTTTTTTTGATTGGGATTTGGGGCGGTGAGGAACGCCAATTCGCTGCCACCAAGTTCTTTGTTTACACTATCGTCGGATCGCTGATCACGCTGGCTGGGGTGTTGTACCTGGCGTTGCAGGCCCGAAGTCTGGGCGGGCCGGTGAGTTTCGATATTCCGCAGTTGATCCGACTGGCTCAGACGGGAGAATTTTCACTGGCGGCGCAGCTGTGGATTTATGTCGCCATGTTTACCGGATTTGCGATCAAGGTACCGCTCTTTCCGCTGCACACCTGGCTACCGCTGGCGCATACCGAGGCGCCGACGACGGGCAGTGTTTTTCTGGCCGGCGTGTTGCTGAAATTGGGGACGTACGGTTTTTTGCGGTTCTGTCTGCCGCTCTTACCGCAGGCGTCGATCTATTTTTCGCCCTTGATGGCGACGCTGGCGGTGATTGCGATTCTTTACGGGGCGCTGGCGGCGTGGATCCAAACCGATTTCAAGCGGTTGATCGCTTATTCTTCCGTCAGCCACATGGGATTCGTCATCCTGGGATTATTTACGGTAAAGACGGTAGGTCTGGTTGGGGCGCTGCTGCTGATGGTCAATCACGGAATCAGTACCGGCGCGTTGTTTCTTGTGGTGGGGATGATCTATGATCGGTACCACACCCACAAATTCGGAGAAATCAAAGGCCTGGCTCACTCCATGCCCGTGCTGACGTTCTTCGCAATTTTATTTGGTTTGTCCTCGATGGGACTGCCGGGGTTAAATGGATTTGTCAGCGAGTTTATGATCCTTGTCGGCGCATTTACCAGCGTGACCGATCAAGGCGGGACTCCGCCCGGGCCGCTGCACATGGTTTTCGGCGTCGTGGCTGCCGGCGGGATTGCGTTATCCGTTATTTATATTCTCACGTTCATTCGAAGGGTGTTTTTCGGCGTCGAAAGCTTACCGCCCAGAAGTTCCCGATTTACGAGAGATATTGATGCCCGTGAAATCGGCGTGCTGGTTCCGCTGGCTGTGTTGGTGGTGCTGATCGGGCTTTGGCCGGGACCGATTACCCGGGCGATGACGCCGGTGTGCAGGAAAGTTGTCGAAACGATTACGACAGTTGTTCCAGGTATGCAGGAGGAAAAAATATTGGTCGACGGACGAACGGGGACTCCGATTTATCAAGAGAAACGAGGTTCCTGAATGGATAGCTCGACCTTAAATATATTGCTTGTACCTGGGATTTTAAGTCTCGGCGGGGCGGTTATTGCGATTGTCGGTGCGATCAGAAACACTCCGTCGCCTGGAAATCAGACTTCACGATTTGTTACGGGTATTCCGGGATTGCTCATCCTGGTTGTTGCGGGTTGGTCCTTGATTTACTGGCCGACGGCGTATTTAGCCAAGCTGACAGCCGATCCTTTGGCGAAGTACACCGCGATCGTTGCCCTGATCGGAGCGATTTTATCCTTTCTGGTCGCCTTTCATCAGCCTCGAAGTTCCATCGCGGGAGAATTTTTCGCCATGGTTCTTTTTACCACCGTCGGTCTGGTTATGGTCGGTATGGCGAGGGATCTGCTGGTGCTGTTTTTGGCGATCGAACTGTCTTCCGTGCCCAGTTACGTCCTTGTGGGACTTTCCCGACGTCATGCCTTAACGGAAGAAGCAGGGGCGAAGTATTTTTTCCTCGGCGCGCTGGCGACGTCGCTGCTGGCGTTCGGATTTGTCTTCCTTTATGGCGCGACGGGAAGTATGGACCTGTCGGCTGTGATGCAAATTCCTCAAACCGGACAGGCCCGATGGCTGGCGACGGTCGGTTTAATTGTTTCTTTTGCCGCCATCGCCTTTAAGATTACTGCGGTTCCATTTTATTTCTATGCCCCCGACGTTTATCAGGGTACCGCCGGCGGCGCGACCGCGATTATCGCCTTTTTGCCCAAAGTCGCCGGGTTTATTGCGTTACTGCGTCTTCTGGCGTTTGTCGGTTTTACCGGATCGATTTTTCAGGTCTTTTGGCCGATTCTCTGGATCGTCGCGGCGCTGACGGTCACGATCGGGAACATCCTCGCCTTATTGCAGACCGACGTCAAACGCATCCTTGCCTACAGCAGTATTTCTCACAGCGGATATATGCTCATTGCGCTGGCCGCCGTTGTGGTTTATCCCGACGGGCTGCAAAACGGATTGGCGGCGGTGTTGTTTTATGTTCTGATCTATGGCCTGATGAGTTTGGGCGCTTTCGGTGCGTTAGGGTATCTGGCTTCGGTATGTAAAAATGGTATCAGTGCGGACGAACCGTCGGAGCTTCGCGATCTGGCGGGTTTGTCGCGCACTCAGCCGGTGCTCAGTTTGCTCCTGGCGGTTTTTCTCCTGAGTCTGACGGGTATGCCCCCGACGGGCGGATTCTGGGGCAAGGTCTATATCTTTACCTCCACCCTGGCGGCGGGAAATTTCTGGCTCAATCTCTTAGCCGTCATCGGACTGGTCAATGCGGGGATCGGGGCAGCTTATTATTTTCGTATTCTCACCTGGATCTATATTCGCCCAGCCGGCCTGAACTTCTCTTTACCGATTTTTGCAAAAAAATCGTCCGCACAAGTCATCGCCTTCATCGGCCTGTTTCTTACCGCTGCAATTTTGATCGTCCTGG
>CAYMXC010000267.1:0-4505 GCA_964394135.1 uncultured Phycisphaerae bacterium | reverse complement strand
CGCCGCCTTTGTTCGCTGTCGGGCTGGTGCCGCGGTGATTCGTTTCTTCAGCATCTTCGAATCCTTCTTATCATTCCAAGCAATCCGATCGTAAATAGTGCCAGCGTTGCCGGTTCCGGTACCGTCACAGGTGGCGGGTCCCAAACGATAATATCTCCGCTGATTCGCGGAGAGGTGTAATTGATCGCTGTGCCGCCCTCCGCAAACCATCGCTCGCGAATCAGGCTAGTCTGGTGAGAGGTCAGATCGTACATGTAGATTGAACCGTAATAAGTATAGACTACTCGACCATTATCAACGTCGGTTGTGCTATCCCAAAAACCTGAGTTGTAATCTGTTAGGATATTTGTTTTGTTGCCACTAGCCACGTCGTATGACCAAAGCTTAGCAAAGCCGTCTGTCGTTGTTTCCCACCAAACAATATTATTACCATCCGTACTTAGTCCATTCCATCCATAGCCGATGTCACTATAAGTTTCGCCCGTAACTATATTTTTTGCTTTCAAAAACCCAGATAGATCGGAATATGTGAGTAGGTTTCCGCCGATTACATAACAAACCGATGCGGGAACTATTGTATCTATATTCGCCTGAATGCCCATATTGAAAACTGATAATCCTATATTGCCGTCAATATTTCGAATGTATGCTACGTTGTTTCCTGAAATTGCCATGTCATTCCCATAAGCCCCATCGATTACATAATAAAATGGCTGCATGGTCGATAAATCGTAACCACAGATACCAGGTGATCTCATATTATCCGTCCAAATCACCTTGGTGCCACTGATAGCCCCGCCTCGCTGGTCTCCTGGAGCATTGGTAAGATCATAGATCGTTCCAGTCGTAAGGTCACAGGCTACGATATCGAGACCATTGGCAGGGTTTATATACCAATCCCTTGTCCATGTCATCCATGTACCGCTTACATCGACATAGCCGTGTAACCCAGGCGTATCAGTGGAGATAGTATGTACGGTCTGAGTATTCAAATCGTACCATTCCATCATCGCCAACAAGGACTTCGGAGCGAAGATCGTTAAAACGGCCAGGCAGAAAATCAGCTTTTTCATAACACTACCCCTTCCTAAAATATAAAAGTTATTGCTGTTATAACGTTCATTAAATATTTAATCAATGTTTTATGACAAACTTCTTACGGGTCGAACGTACAGCACATTTGCTTTGTCTTTCCGCCCCGCCGCAAATACATATTCGTTGACGTAAATCATCGAGTTCGGTTCGGATGGCTGCGCACGAGAACTAGTCCACGATTCGCCCAATGTAATAGTGAATATAGAGTAGATTGCTGGAGTAAAATCTGCCCGTATAATCGATAAGGCCTCCAGCGGATTAGGCAATCTCCAACCGAGAGGATTACTCGTCGACCATCCGACAAAACCGCCATAATTGAGTGCGAGGCATCGGTCGATAGCATTATTCCAGGACATAGTGGATGGATGTGTTAGGTCTGCCGCCGAAGCAGTCCAGACCGTCTCAACCCAATACGTCGCATTGGGAGGTGCCTGATTAATATGAGGCACAATACAGACATAATATTTCAAGTCGCCGGCATTATTGTAAACCAGATCGCCATAAACGTAATTTGTTGCAGCACTCCAATTGCTTCTGGTTCCACTGAGCGGTGGAACGCCAATGGCATATCCATTCGCATCACCAGGGATTATCGCCGCTGGATTTGCCACCCAGCAAAGACCAGTTGCATCATCGAAAATGAGATTGTTCTGGACTCGAAATCGATGATCCTTTCCTGCCTTTACACTGCCATCGTCTCCAGTCCGATATGATGTTGTCTGTCCCGTTTTTGGTAACTTCGATGCCCGCCGCGCCGCAAACATCGGATCGGCTACGCCCATATATTTTATATCATTCATAGCCGCTCCTATGCGAAAATGGTGTAGTTAACGCCTTCGCCTGCTACAGAAACCTTTACATACAATTTTTCCGCATCATCAATGGGAATCCTGATCCCCTCATAATTGGCAATATCGATAAAGATTTTCTGCACAGTCGCATTTCCTATAAACACATCACCCGTATTCTGCACCGAACGTCTGGCGGCAATCAAAACCGCCTTACAGGGAGTCGATACAGCTACCAGAGGCTCAGGCGTTGCAGCCGCAGCAACAGTCTTCGTTCCACATGTGATATTTTTTATTTTTTCTACCACTTCTTTTTCAAATGCGCCCATAATTTGCCTCGTTAAAATGGATATCCAAAGACTTCCACTGTCGATCTCCTAAAACTACCTTATTATCGGCATGGAGATCGACTTCGAGCTTATCAGGCCGACGATATCGTTATTGTTCGCGGGCCCGTGATCGAATAGGCTAAGGCGTTGGTATGTGTAATCACTCCGGCATCATATTTAAAGACCGCTGATTTACTCTTGATGGTCGTAGTGGTTACGGTTCTCGCCGCATTGGATCGCGTCATATCCACAGTCCCGGCAATGTTGTTTACCGTGATTGTCCCGGTTGTTTCGAGATATGTTGTAGCGCCTTCTGCCGTTTCGATCGTTCCAACCGTTCCTGTTCCGCCTACGGTTACAGTTCCGCCGTTGTTGTTCAGAGTGGTAATATTGCCTGAGCCATATTTAGTCAGAGTCCCGGCGCCATGATTAATCGTTGTTGCACCAGCCGTCAGCGTCATTGCGCCTGCGGATTTGTTAATTGTTCCGGCAGTTATACCGCTTCCAATATTTACCACCGTGGATGATCCGGATTGATTCAGGGTTGAAAACTGCCCTTCCTCGCCTTCTGAGCTTGTTCCGATCCCGACCGTTCCGCCCGTGATGTTTATAATGGCTGATGCATTATTGACCACAAGGCGGGTCGGCTCGAATTGGATATCGGCGCTGTTCGCCGCAGAACCGTAGACATTGACCGTGATCGCCTGGTTTCCAAGGTGCAGATTGCACCGGTCCGATCCGGTCGGTGTTCCCCCACCATAATGGTAATCAAGTTCAACCAACTTACTGCCGGTCGAATTAAACTCCAACCTTAAAGGTTTAGTTATATGTCCAATCCTTCCGGTAAAACTTTTGTCTTTCTTGAATGTATTCAAGTTGACAGAAGACTGATCCAAATCCCATAGGATTGAAACGGAGCAGTTTTCAAGAACGACATCATCATCGGCGACTGGAATTGCACCGGTTGACCAGTTCGCGGCAACGCCATAATGGTTTGGTCCACTCGATGCTGTTGTGGCAGCCCTGGCAAACGTCTGGTCATCTGCGGCGCCTCCGCCGGCCTCTGTTGTCGAAACCGCAAGCGAGAATGGCACGCCGGCCGTATCGGATGTAAGCCTAACAGCTGTCCCGTTTGGCGAAGTTCCAACCAGAGTTGCCGTCACCGCTGCGAATAATGGCAATGTAGAGGCATTCCATGCCGCTACAATCGAATCGCATACGGAGCCGACCGTTGTTCCTGCCGCTGCAACTGCCAGGCTTTCAGTGTGACCATCGACTAGGCTGGTCAGAGTCATAATAAATATGTCACCTACCTCTATCGTTCCGCCAGGGGTTATAGTGTCCACCTGGGCAATAGCCGGGGCCAGACCTGTAAAGATATTTTTAGCCATGTTATTTGCTCCTTATTTGAAAATGGTATCTTCTATTTAGAATTCTTCCTAAAACTTTCCTGCTGGACATCCCGTACTTGCCGCGATTGAAGCTAGCTTAGACGCACAATCGGTGCATATCTTGATACAGAATAATTTGCTCACACCTAGCTTATAGCACGCACGACCATAAGCAGTGTGAAGTGAAATTGGACCTCGCAAGTCTGGCACATCTTGTGGAACTTCTTTACTGAATGTTGCATTGTCACAGGCAATGCAGATAGTCAAATTTTGTATCTTCTTTTCGGCGTCTTCCGGTGATACTAATTTGATATTTCGATTTATATCATTGTACCGTTCTTCTATTTCGAGAGATTTCTTTCCAGAAATTTCTTTTTTCTTGGATGTGACAGCATTGATTGCTGGTGATGTTTCCTGCTTTCGTTTGTTACATGTTTCACATGCTTTCATGCGTGCCTTGACGATTTCAATACGCTCTGCCTTGAGCCAGACACTGCGACTTTTCCAGCATTCCGCTCGATCTTCACGAGGACACTGGACACGCAGGTCATTTGGATTTGCACTAAGCATGAGTGGACAACCAAAGCTTGTTGTCTGTGAAACATTACATTCGATTTTGCTGAAGTATAAATGGGAAAGTCGGCCTTTAAACTTTTCACATTCATAATCAGCAGCCAAACTCCACAACTCTCCGAATTGCATTTCGAATTCTTTTCTGAGCAATTCACCTGAGTCACGAAACCTTTTTAAAAACATACATTGTTTGCATTTTATCAAGTACATTCTGGTAAATCCGCTTTTGTTAAACCATCCCAATCTGTAAATGTTATACTATTGAGATAACCATATTCCTCTGTATATGATCCAAAATCCCCGCAATAAATATCACAATAGCAACAATA
>CAYMXC010000266.1:0-4508 GCA_964394135.1 uncultured Phycisphaerae bacterium | reverse complement strand
GTCAACAAAAGCGGGCATAACGAGGCTCCTTTAAATATGCAAATTATACAAAACTATCAGCTTCGATGACGCGATCCTTTCGCGCCCCTCGACGCTGAACTTAGTAATTGTTACGTCCGCACACCAAAAAGTCCAGAATATTTTAAAGATGACAATGGTTTCCGAAGCTGTAATTCCTCAATCATTTCTGGCAAACGAGTGAATATTTTCAAAATTTCCATTTTTTCCGACTCCGTTGGTTCAGACGACCCGTGAAAATCTCTCGGCTAAGAAGCCCATTGCCTGCCCTCCGCCGGAAGTAACCGAGGGATTACCTAGAGGATTGACCTGGAAAGAGGTTTTTTTGGGGTCTTTTATTTTTTCGCGTGCGGGATGAGTTTATAGAGGTAAACGCCGTCTCGTGCTTTGAATTGCTGCAGGAGCTGAGCCTGGATATTCTGATCGTTTTTCAACTGCTTCAGCCAGGGGTCGATGTACTGATCGTTGTGTTTCTCAAATCGAAATGCAATATAGAAGCGATCGGGTCCGAGGCGGCGGAGAAGTTTTACTCGCTCCGTCTTGTACGATTGCAGAATGGTGTTCCATGGCCTGCTGCTGTAAAATCCGATTCGATCGTCCGTGGTTAGTAGAATGGCGTCGGGCGGTGTATGTGCGGCGATCCAGCGGGTGGCAGCTAGGATTTCGCCTCGCCGTCCATTGTAACAGCTTTTGAATGTTTCGACACTCATAATTATAGAAATCACTAGGGCGCAATACAGCGGGAATTGGTTGTTTGCTCCGGGATATCGATGATTGAGCCTGGCAAGAATTTCAACAGCCGGTATGGCGGCCAGGGGAAAAATGACTACGCCGGCAGGGAAGAGATATCTAGCAACAATCAGTTTAGTTATCCATACAATAGCGAAGGCCATGGAAAAATGAAAAACCAGGTAAAGTACGAGCAGGGACCATCCGCGATTGATCTGTATGCGGCGAAATCGCAGGAGGAAGACAAAAAACAATATGCCGGGGATAAAGCCCGTCAGCCGTATCCAGTCGAAAGGGAGCACAAAGTATTCGATAGACTTTGTAAGCCACATGTTGGCCAGGATGAAGGGCGACGTTGTAATACCTTGTGATGCGACCTGCTGCCGGATTTTTCGCCAGTAAAGATCGAAGTAGAAATCGAGCCAGGCGAATTTTCCGCCCAGGGCCAGATATAAAAGAATGGTCAAGATCGTGCCTGTCAGCAGGGCGGTGATCAGTTGAATACGTCGAGACAATTTGATCTGAGTCTGACCGAGCAGATAGAGCGAAATGACGGGCAGAAGAATGATGCCTTCTTTTCGGATAAAAAACACCACGCCCACGCACAGGCCGGTCAGGAGTACCGGCCATCGTTTTTGCATATCCAATCGCATGGCCAGGTACAAACTCAGCAGTATAAAGGCCAGGTAAGGTATTTCCGACAGGCCATTGATGCCGTATTTGATCCCGTAAGGCTGAACGGCGAAGAAGAAGGCTGCAGCGAGACCTGCGGCGGGGGAATGTACAAACCGTCCAATTTCGTACAGCAGCCAGAGGATCAGGATCGTAAAGATCATGCCGTTCAGAAAAGCTGACAATTCCCAGGAGGAAGAATTCAGCGGGCCGATTTCTGCCGCATGGGGGAAGAAAATTCGATGAATTGCGGCAATCAGAAGGGGATGGATCGGTTCCTGGAGCGGATCACGCAGGGAATCGATGGAAAAGCCGGCGGCGTGGACGATGAAGTTGACCGTGTCACGATAGACAAAGTCCATCATGTTCCATCCGATCAGTCGAATCAATATGGCCAGCAGGAAGATCAGAATCAGCCATCGCCAGCAGGGGATATCCCGGTTCTGTTCGTTGCCCCGAGGTTCCATCGCGATGGCAATCGGCAAAGAAGTCACGGGATGTTGCTGCAGAGCCATGGATTTATTTAAGTCCTGTAATAAAAAGAAGAATGACCGGCAATAAGCTTTATGGGTTTGTCTGGTGTCATTATGTTAGAGTGTTTTAAGCATTTGAAAGCAAAAACCCTGCAGTCCCTTGATCAGGCGTGAAAAAAGTCTGCGATCCCTGGTTGCTGTTTCGCCGGAAGCGATTTCGTCGCAAGACGAAGAATCGGATTTTTCCCGGATACTTTTATAAACCTCGTAGGTTCGCTTGGCGATCAGGTCCCAATTGTAGCTGGTTTCGAGCAGGGCTTTCTGCTGATCTTTTTCCTGTTTGGAAATGCCAGCATGGAATCGTTCCACTAATTTTTGAGCCAGGACATCGACGTTTCCCACGGGGAAGAATCGATATTCGGGCAGGGGGATATCCTTGTTCTGCGGGATATCGCTGATCAGTACGGGCAGGCCATAACTCAAGGCTTCCAAAAGTGCGATCGGCATTCCTTCATGGTAAGACGGCAGAACAAAAAGTCCGGCGTTGGAATACAATTCCTGAAGAGGCCGGCCGGATATGAAACCTGTCAGGACGATGCCTGGAATCTCCTGTGCCCGACGCTTGAGTTCTCGGCTGTAGCTTGTTTCCTGATCGGCGTCTCCTGCGATTACCAGGTTGAATTCGGGGTTTTTGATTTTGGCATAGGCTTCGACCAGATCGCGGACGCCTTTTTCCTGCGAAAAACGTGACGCCAGGAAAACGTAATTCCGGTGTTTGAGTTTGAATTGCTTCAATGTCTCGCCCGGCGGCAGAATGGTGGGCAGATTTACGCCGTTGGGGATGAGCTGAAGGTCGTGCCTGCGGTATTTGTTTTCCAGCAGATTCTGTGTCGATCGGGAAACCACGATAATGCGATCGGCGAAATTAAGGCTGAAATATTCCCCCAGCCGCAACATGGTTTTTGCGAATTTGCCCCATTTGTTGTGTTCGTAGTTGATACTGTGGTAAGTCATGACTACATGCAGGCCGGCGAGTTTTAGCAGTGGAATGAACAAACCGGGACCGATGTTGTGGACATGAACGATGTTCGGGCGTTTGATCAGGCACCGAAGAGTACCGAGAAACGTATGGATAATGGTTTCCAGTCCGGTTTTCCGGGGAGACCAGATGTGCTGGAATTTGATTCCTTCCCACTGCCCGGGCCGAGGCATACCCTGGATGTAGGGTGTGCGGGTAAACACAGTGATATCGCAATCTGCCTTGGCCAGCCGGCGATACAACTCCTCAGAGTGCTTTTCCGCGCCGCCCTGGACATTGGGGAAACCTCGAATTCCTAAAATATACGTCTTCATGTCAAATCTTGATCGGCAGATTAAAGTACAATCGGATCTTGTTTTCCATAATCCATCGGATCGGCTTCCAAGGCCTACGTACCATATCGTGCCGATCTGTTACAATAAAACAACAATCCTTAGTGCATGAGACAACCTTGCCCATGATTTCCTTAGCCTTTTGAGAACTCATGATATTTTCAAACGTGTCATCTTTCAAGTTGCCCATGATCCATTCTTCTTCCGAGCCGTTACAAGGGGCCACATTTCCCCACGGATCGACAAAGAAAAAATCCGTTCCGGCCCCACAGGGTGGACGGTAATCGGGGCGACAACCCTGGAAACGTTTCAAAATACTCCTGTTGAACCAGGCCCGGCCGTAATCCTTGAGTTTGCCTTTGATGCTTCGTCGTTTGGACTTGAGCAACGCCTTGATGAATTCTTCTTCCTGTCTGACGGCCTTTGTCCTGTCTTCAATTGCGTTATCCGTTTTGTGGAAATACCAGGAGTTGTGCATGACGGAATTTCCAAGTTCCACGCCCAGATAGCTGCATAGCTCATACAAACTAACCAAATCATCTGCATTTTTGTCACAAATGACAATAGAAAATCCGATATTTTTACATTTTGTTTTCTTCAGCTCCAGAATGGTTCGCATAGCTCGGTCGAAACCATCTTTGATACCTCTAAGGCTGTCATTGAGTTTGGGTAGCCCTTCCAGGCTGATGCGGATCAGAATATCGGGATATTTTTCCGCGATCCTAACGATGCGATCGGTAAAAAAACCGTTGGTACTGAGTTCCAGCAGGGTGGCTTTGGGGTGGAGAATCTTAAAAATGTCCTCTATGTCGTCGCGGATCATGGGCTCGCCGCCGGTGATGTTGATCCGGAGTCCGTCCGGCAGCTTTTCGTAGACCATGGGATCAAGTTCTTCTTCCCGTCTGGTCGGGGTTTTCCAGATATCGCACATATGGCATTTGGCGTTACACCGATAGGTAACGATCACACTGCCCTGAACTGTATTTTTCATCCGAAATGGTCTCCTGATCGTTCTCGATACTATTGGCCGAGCAAAAGTTACTTTGACTATACCTTAATTCGAAACTCATTTAAATGGTTTGTTTGGTTTTTTCTGCCGCAGAGCGGTAGATTTTCATCAATTGTTCATAATGGATATCGGGATTATGTATTTTTTCTACAAGATTTCTGGCGGTTTGACCCATTTTGACCAGTTTTTCCTGATCTGTGCTCAGAAGCGAACGAATTTTCTCTTTCAGATCCTCG
>CAYMXC010000265.1:0-4514 GCA_964394135.1 uncultured Phycisphaerae bacterium | reverse complement strand
AATTCCACCCCGAAAACGTCCAGCGATCGGCGAATATACTCCTCGGTCATCAAAATCGGCGCCCGAACTCTAAGCCGACCAAGATCCTCACCATAACCGGCAAGCACCTGCAACACCGAATGATCCACCCGACCCACGACCACTACCGTATTGATATCGCTCTGCTGCGGACGAAAATCACCAGTAAGCGCACTACCGACAACCGTCAGCGATATCAGATTACCATCCATATCCCCAAGAAGCTTTTCTCCAAGAAGCCCAACAGCCTTGCGTATCTCCGGCCGAAGTGCTTCCAATTTGATCTTTTCCGTCATTGTGGCCATCATGGTATTCACCCCTTTATCTTATTGGTCAATCCATTCTACCCCAAATTCCACCACCCCGGCAACATGAAATCTCCACGACGAAAAAAATCAATTCTACTAAACCAAAATCGACTGCTTTTGCACATCTACAGTTTCTCCGACTTCCTTCCGCGCACCGTCAATTTCGACCGAACAGTGCCCGAATTGTTGAAACCGATTGTTTTTGATCTTCAGATCGCATGGATTGCAATGCCCGAAAAAATCGCAATCCCGAAAACGTCTTTGAATCTTCAATCCAGGATCAAGAATGTGGCCGATCGCATTGAGCCCCTTGTACACATCGTGGTGACATCGGTAAATAAAGCCGGACGGATCGATCAACACTTCCGAATTGCGGCAAAGAACGTGCCGAGTCTGTTCCCGGCCGATTCCGTCAGGATACAGATAATGACCGTAAAGTCGACCGTCGTGAACCCCTAGAAATTCCTTGGTCCGAAAATCTATACCGGCATCCTGACATTTCCGCTGTGCTTCCAGTACGATCTGCTCCTGCAGCGGATGAAGAACCCCGAACAGACCTATCGAATAACCCCTCTTCTGCAGCTCCAGTACCTTCACCATCGTCTTATCAAGATCCATCATCTCCGGATGATAGCTTACGCGAATCGACGCATACGGCGACTTCCGCCGAATACGATTCGGTTCGATTTTCCTAGCGAACGTCCTGACGTCAAACTGCAAATTCGTCAAAAGATCAATGTGCGTATCGCTGCGTATCCCGTTGACGATCTCGTAAAATCCAGGATGAATCGTCGGCTCGCCTCCCTGCAGCGTGATCGGCAAATCCGAATTGACCCGCAGCCGATTCAATCCGTCAATCCATTCCTCAGCCGACAAATGCTTGCTCGTGCGAATTGAGCCGGAATGTTTATTGATGCAGTAACTGCACTTGTAGTTGCATCGAAATGTCAAAAAAACCGCAATATAATTAAAACCTTCGTCTAGCCTTATTTCCGGTAAAATACTCATCTACGTCAACCTCCCTTGCGAGATAATTGCACTTCCGTTAACTGACTTCGCCAGCGGGACAGAATTTTCCCCGCAGCCGCAAGCGTAGTCTGCTCCGCCAAGGCACGTGCCCGAGCCCGTTGAGATATCGCCATTCGCTCCTCCCCATGGGCCAGATAATATCGACACTTCTCCACCAAATCCGCCGCCGTATCGAAAAGGACAATCTCACGACCAGGCTCGAAATACGGCCTCACCGACTCCCAATCTCTCTCCGGCGAATGATCCGCACCCATCAAAAAACCGCCCGCCAATGCACATTCGCTCACTCGCTGATGCATCGTCTCATACGGATGAATGTTCAGGCTGATCTTATTGAAATTGTAGATGTGATTGATATCCGACCCGCGATTGGCAGGACCGCGATCCAGATGCCCCAGACGAGGATGCAGCGACCAGTGGTTTCCATAAAGACCTAATTGAATCCCCGCCCCATCCAGCGCCTCGAGAAACTGATACCGCCACACGTTGCAGATGATATTGACATAAAACACCTTTGTTAACTGTTCGAGCTGAAGCATGATCGACGGATCGGATGCACGTACCCGGCTTGCGACATATTCCAATAGATCCTGCTCGTAAACCCGCCGATCGCGTACACCCGAAAATATTTCATGAAGATTCGTGAATATTTTGACAAATTCACTCTTAATCCCAGATTCCGGAAGCTGACCGAGATTCTGTTCGATGAAATTCGCCAATTCTCGCCCAACATAAAAATCGCAATGTTTGACAAATCCTACGTCAACCCGATAGCGGGAATCTATATCCGAATCTGCAGGAAGCGGGTAAAATTGATCTTCATTCGCCGGTACAGGCAAAAGAAATGTCTGACGCTCCGGAACTTTCCGGGACACAAGATATCGCTGAAATTCCTTGTTCTGGCAAATCAGCAAATCTTCAGCCGATGTCCGCTGCGACAAATCCGTCGCCGTCAGGATCGATCCGCACAAATCCTGAATATAGCCGATCACAGGTAATTCCTTCGGAATCCAAAACGAAGGCCGGGCATGACTCACGCTGAATAAAAAATCGGGCCGAAAATCACTGATCGTCTTCCACGTCAATCGCGGTGTCAGCAACTGCGTGTCCCCTTCCTCGATCAGATATTCCATCTCGCAGCCCAGCTTCTCGAACGCCCGGCGGAAATCAGATGCACAATACTTCAAAAAAGTCGTCCATCGGCAGGTAATGACCAGCCCGCGAGGCATGATCCGTCCCGCGGCAATCTCGCCAAGCCGTCGCGAAAATTCCTCCGACCGGTAATACGCCTCCGCCGCATCCCGCTCCGACGATGAATCCAAAATACTTTCGATTTGTTTCAACTGGGGCTTGATGGTTTCCTCGTTGCCTATAATCGTGTGTGGACGATAATACCGAAGAGTCCCGAAAACCCGCTCCAACTGCCGATCAACCGATCGACCGCAAAATATGATCAATTCCTGTTTCCGAATAAATTCCGAAAAATCCCACAGATGAAGTTGAACCCGAACATTCGACAGATTCGAATCCATCAGATAAATCAGGCTACGCCGACCGTGCATCAGATTCTTCTGTTTCGTCAGGCAGTAGATCAATTCCTGCCCCGTGAAAACTTGTGTGATTGCAATGCCCACCCATTGATCAAGCCACTGCTGAACCTCCCTAGAAAATCTCTCCGGTATAACCAGTACCTTCTTATTTGTCGGATCGAACAGATGAATCGCACCCCATATATCCACAAATTTCATATCCGCCGGGTCCGGGGCCGCCGACAGTTCCTCCGCAAAATCCGCGTCCACCTCACGCAGTGCCGAAATATTCCGTGCAAAATTATCCCTTGCCCTCCGAAAAACCGACTGATACTCCGGCAAAACACTCAATTGCGATTGAATATAAACTGCCGTCGCAGGCGACGTAATCGAAGGCAGCTGTTCCCCAGTTTCCATCGACATTGCTCTTTCGAACGAACCAAGGGCCTCTCGCGAATTTCCAAGACACTGACATACCATCCCGAAAACAATGTGAAGATATCGGCTGTTGGAATGTTGAACGGCTAATTCGCGCAGGTAAACGCTCATCTCACTTTTCGCGCCGCGGACAAGCATCGCTTCCACAGCCGAATAAGCAGACATCCAGTCAAATGATTTCGTCGCTGTCTCCTGTGACGCTAGTGGCATCGCTGCCCTATCAACATTTCTATCTCCTTGACCACTGCCGAAACCCCGATGTTCCGCATGCACTCCTGCCCATGATCGCATCTCGATTGATAGCACGGCTGGCACTGCAACTGCGGCTCGCAATGCATGCACACCGTCGATTCGTCGATCGGAATCGTCTCGAAACTCGTCGGACCGAAAAGACCAATGACCTTCTTGTGAAGCGCCTGGCCGATATGAAAACCCAGACTGTCACTCGTCACCAGAACCCGGCAACTGTTGATCCATCCGATGTAGCCGATCAGGTCATCAAGATGTTTCTGAAATTCGAAACTGTATCGACCCTGCAAAGATGCCGCAAGTTCGTTCCACATCTCGATCGGCCAGGTCTTGGTAGGCCATTTCGGACCCACATTAAAGTTCAGTCCGACATCATGCGTAATTCGCGACTCAGGAACATTACCTATCACCATCGGCTGACCCGTGTACTCACCCCCAACCATCTCGTATAACATTTCAGGCCACGTCCTGCCCTTCTGAATCCAACCTATCAATCCGTCCTTAACATCGTCCGACAAATCGCGCCGACCAAGAAGCTCCGCCTTCCATAACGGAAACCCCAGCCACTTCCCGACACGCACTTTCGAAAAAACTTCAGACAACCGACTATCACATTCCAGATTGATTACAGTGTCGAACTCGCGACCCGCCAACTGGGCCGACAAACCAGAATCGTAAGTCAATATCTCATCAATATAAGGCTTGCCGGGCAGAAGCTGCACCGCACGCGAATCCGTCAGCCAAGTCACATGATCGTCCCGGTATAAATGCAAAATAGGCGTCGTGCGAAGAACATCACCAAGACTGCAGATCCTCCCACCCTTGTCAGCAACCAGTGTTTCCGTCCACCCCAACTTCACAATCAAAACACGTGTCGACCGCGCCGTCCATTTAAACCGCTCTATCTGCTCCAGTTCGTCCAGTAGTAAATCAACGTCGTAGA
>CAYMXC010000264.1:0-4519 GCA_964394135.1 uncultured Phycisphaerae bacterium | reverse complement strand
TTTCTGTCTTTATGCTTGCCTTCGGGTTCGCCTTCGAAATGCCCGTTATCGCCGCTCTTCTGGCGAAATTTAACTTGATTACAACCAGAATGCTCTCGGCAAAAAGACGCTATGCTTACTTGGTCATCGCCGTCATTGCTGCCCTGGCTTCCCCCCCCGATGTGGTGTCCATGCTCTTGCTCTGGATCCCCATGCTCGGTCTGTTTGAAATATCTGTCCTGGTGACCAGGCTGATTGAAAACAAAAATAGTAAAATGGAAGAAATATAAAAATGAATCCTTCAATTTTAAGGAGATCGCTATGAAGGGAACACGAAGAGAATTTCTAGGTCGATCAGCAAAGCTCATTGCCTCCGGCATCGTTGGTTCGTCTGTCTTGAATGCCATTGCCCAGGCCGAATCCAAGCCAACGACATCTCAGCCGGCAAACACCAATGTCGAGCTTCGACCCCTCGGCCGCACAGGCCTCAAAATCTCCGTCATCAGTGTCGGTTCCATCGGTACAACCGAAAACGTCGTTCGCTACGCATTGGACAATGGCATCAATTTCGTGCATACATCCATCCAGTACGGAAACGGCAAAGACATTCGCGAAGTCGGCAAGGGAATCAAAGGCCGGGCAAACAAGGTTTATCTCGGACTGAAGGTCACATGGAAATGGAACACCGACAACGATCTGAATAAGTCTCTGAAATTACTCGGCCGCGATTATGTAGATGTGATCTTTTTCCAGATTCACAACAACCCTGCCCTCGTCGCGTCTCCCGAAGCCAAAGAAACTTTCGAGCGTTGGAAAAAACAGGGAAAGGTGCGATTCATGGGGCTCACCAGCCACGGCGGAATGAAAGAATGCATGAAATCCGCACTTGCGACCGGCTGGTATGACTGCCTAATGCCGGCGTACGACCTGTCCATGCGTGACGACTTCCTCGAAATCTTCCTGAAGTGCGAAAAACAAAAGGTCGGTATCGTCGCTATGAAAACGAAAATCTCCGAAGACAATACATCCCCGATTCCTGTCATGCTCAAGGACAAGGCCCTGACCACCATCTGCAAGAGCCTGCGCACACTTAATGATGTCAAAAAATATCTCGAGGCCGCCCGCGAAAAAATCACAGATGCCGATACTCTGCGAACTATGAATAATTTTGCCTTAAGCCGCATCGGCCGATGCACGATGTGCGGCACATGTACCGCTGCCTGTCCAAATGGCCTTGCCGTAAATGATATTGTCCGCAGCGTCGATTATTACGTCGATACGATGCAAGACCTTGACGCAGGCAGAATGAACTATGAATTTATCGACAGAAATTGCAACGCCGATCGTTGTGCCGATTGCGGTAAATGCGAAAAAGCATGCCCCAACCGGGTACCGGTCCGAAGCTTCATCGAGCGTTCCAGAAAAATCTTTGTATAATGATACAAATGAACAAATACGTTCCAAAAAGCGAAAAAATATCTTCCTTTGTGCTCCTTTTAGCACTCGTCGGCGGTGTACTGGCCGTGCTGATGACGGGAATGGTTCAGCCGAAACCTTCCGCCGCAACTCCCGCCCAAAAAAAACAAATCGCCTATACGCTGCCGCCCAAATGGTCCTTGGTCGGTGATTGGGAAATTTATCCCGAGGACAAAATCTACGAAAAAATTGACGGCCAGGCCGCTCTCTATCAGCAATACGGCGTCGATCGTCTCGATTTCGCTTCCGCCGCCTCCAAAAAATTCAGCTTTGATATATATATCTATACCATGAAAACTCCAGATGCCGCGCTCGGCGTTTATCTGGCACTTCAGCCGCAGGAATTTTCAGAAATAAATCTGGGCGATATGGCAGATGCCTCAATAGGAATGGTTCGAGCCTTCCGTGGTCGTTATTATCTGGAAGTTCAAGCCGCCGACAAAAAAAGCGACTCTTCGCTTGCGCAATCGCTGGCCGCCGATGTCTTAAAAAACCTCAAGCCGGAAAAATCCTCTGCCGCCGCAATCTACACCATTTTACCTAAAACCGGCCGTGTCCAAGGCTCGCTCACCCTCAACAAAGACAATGCCTTTGGCCTCAAATCCCTCGGACAGACGTTTTCTGCATCTTACGAACTGGCCGGTGTGGAGTTCGACTACCTCGTCCGAAAAATATCTCAGCCGAAGGCCGCTGTAAGCATTCTCGATCAGGCCAAAAAAGAAATTCTTGAATTCGGCGGAAAAATGATCGACATCCGCCCCGATCGAATCTCTGCCGATTTCATGGGTAAAAAACTGATCCTCCTCTGCAGCGATAATTTTATCATCGGCCTTTACGGTAACCTGCCGATGGATCGGGCACAGGAAAATCTGGCTCTCCTTGAGAAAAATTTACGGAGCGAATCGAATGGACCAAAATAATCGCCGGCTTTCTCGGCGGGAATTTTTAAGGCGGTTCTTTGACGCTGGGCTTGCTGCCGGTGTAACGATGGGCGTTGGAAAATATTTCTCCAATCGCAATCCCGTACCACCAAAAAACGATCTCTTCAACGTTCGAAAATTCAATGTCGAAAATACTCGCGGCCTCTTTGCCGTGGCAAAAGGTGAAAATCCATCCGCTATTACCATCGCCGCCATGAACGCCGCAGGCGGTATCTCACGATTCATCCGGAAAGGCGACGATGTCCTCATAAAGGTCAACTGTGCCTTCGCCAGGCCTGCCTGGGCCGGCGCCACAACAAGCCCAGAAGTTACAGCTGAAGTCGTCAAACTCTGTTATCAGGCCGGAGCTTCGCGAGTCCGAGTCACCGACAATCCCATAAGCGATCCCAAAAGCTGCTTTTTAAAATCCGGTATCGAACAGGCAGTCCGCGACGCCGGCGGTGAAATCGTTCTGCCTTCGCCAGCCGATTTCCGCGTCGTTCAGGTCAGCCGCGGCGTAATCGGACAATGGGAGGTCTTTTATTCCCCACTCGCCGCCTGCGACAAACTCATCGGCATTCCCACGCTCAAAACGCACAATCTTTGCGGAGCATCGTTGTGCATGAAAAATTGGTATGGACTGATCGGCGGCTCACGAAGCCGATTTCATCAGGACATCCACCACGTCGTGGCAGAACTGGGCCAATTCATCACTCCAACATTTGTCGTCCTCGACGCCACACGAATGCTCATGAGAAACGGACCAACTGGCGGCAGTGCCCAGGACGTCGCCCCAGGCAATACCGTTGTCGTTTCGACCGATCAGGTGGCCGTTGATGCCTATGGTGCACAAATGCTCAGCCTGACGCCGGACGTCGTCAAATACATCCAGATCGCCGAGCAGATGAATCTGGGCCAATCCAACTATTCTAAGCTTCCAGGTTTTAAGGAGGTTTCCGTTTGACTTACCGTCAGACACGACTTGTTTATCAGATCGTCTTTTTCGCTCTCTTCTGCTTCCTGCTGGCGATGACCGCACAGGGACTGCTCCGCAGTTTCCCCGTTACACTTTTTTTGAATATGTCGCCGCTGGCGGGCCTCGCAACGATCCTCTCTCAGCACAATCTTGCTTCCGGCATGATGCTCGGTGTCGTTATCGCCGCTACATCGATATTTCTTGGCCGGTTCTTCTGCGGATGGATATGCCCCATGGGCACTTGCCAGCATTTCGGCTCGGTTCTCTTGCGCGACCGCCAGAAAAAAATCCGCTATGCTAAAAACGGCTTTACCGCCTGGCATAAACTCAAATACTTCATATTGATTACATTCCTCGTCTGCGCCGCCTTCGGTGTCATCTTGGCTGGTTATTTCGATCCCATCGCCCTGATGACACGTTTTTCTACCACGATCGTCGTGCCATTGATCGATCTGCTGGCCAATCGCGGTGCCAATCAGAACACCGCCTTTCATGTCACCATCCTTACCGGTATCATTTTCATCGGTGCCTTCGTCCTGAACCTCTGGCTGCCGCGATTCTGGTGCCGCAGCATCTGCCCACTGGGCGCCTTGCTGTCGCTGTTTTCCTCGAAACCTCTTTTACGCATGGTTCGCAGCGAAGAAAAATGTATTCATTGCGGCCTGTGCCGTGAACACTGCCAGGGTGCCTGCGAAATCGATAAAAACCTACTGCCCTCCCAGTGTCTCATGTGCATGAATTGTATCGACGTCTGCCCAGTCAGGGCGATTGAGTTCAAAACCGCCCCCCCAGCCGTTGGCAGTGAACCCCCTCAGCACGTCACGCAAACTCTGACACTTACTCGCAGAGATTTTGTCCTTTCCGGCATCGTTGCACTCGCATCGTTGAGCACACTGCGAAACTTCAAAAATGTCTTCGGTCGAGGCTATGAAAAACGAATTCGTCCTCCAGGTTCGCTTCCAGAGCAGGATTTTCTCGCTCGATGCATCCGCTGCGGCCAGTGCATGAAAGTCTGTCCGACCAATGTCATTCAGCCCGCAAAACTCGAAACCGATCCAGAAGGGCTCTGGACACCTGTTCTCAATATGCGAACCGGATATTGCGATTACGACTGCACACTCTGTTCCCAGGTCTGTCCCACCCATGCCATTCGCATGATCACCGTCGA
>CAYMXC010000263.1:0-4633 GCA_964394135.1 uncultured Phycisphaerae bacterium | reverse complement strand
TTTAAAGATACTTTCCGATCCCCGATTGTCAGAAGTTTATCGAAACGATTCGGCCCGTCGTCGTCTTGTCGATCTGGCCTGGTATATTCTCTGCGGCCAGGGGCGATTGCAGGTTCTGCCTGCGTCAGAGCAGGTATCGGCATTGGCGCGCAATTCGGTATGGAAAGCTTTGACGGCATTTTTGCTCGATCGACCTGAGCTTCGGTCTTTCGCATTTTTACGGCTTCTGGAACTGTCGGAAAGATGTCCGCAGGACGGCCTGGCCGACATTGAACTATTTGCCCGCGCCGATCATTACCTTTGGATAAAGAAAGTTCCGCTCGCTCAATCCGCTCTGCGTGATTTGGTAGACAGGCCTGGGGCGCCGTTGGCTCTGAGGATGTCCGGTGCGTTACTGCTGTCGCACATTTTTGAACAACAGGGACGATTTTCCGATGGTGTAAAGATTCTTGATCAAATTGCGGTTGTGAATAAGGATACACTAACGTCGGAATTTTTGGCACAGCGTGCACGGCTGGCGTGGCTTGCGTTTCGAGCCGATTCTAGCGATCGGCAGCGGTTGGTTTTTATTGAGCGTGCACGGCAACTTTTGGAACAATTTCCGCAAAGCGAATCAGCGGACCAGTTCAAATTGCTGATGGCGGAAGAGCTTTCTCAAACTGGGAAGATTGTCGAAGCCCTCGAGTGGATCGGGCAGGTTTCTCCCGGTTCGCCGTTGTACCTTCAGTCGAAGGCGGCCAGGGTGCTGGTTCTGACTCGTCAATATCGACAGGCTTATTCCAGCAGTTTTTCCTCTTCCGGGGCTTCGTCGGTGGCAAAGTCTCTTGCTGATCAGATCGAGGGCGCGTGCAATGAATTGCTCGTGATCGCTTCCGGCAAACAGAAAGAGCCGGAAAAAGTCGCCGCATGGACTCTGGACGACAAACAAACTCAATTGCTTGCATCCGCCATTTTGGATACCGCTAATGTGCTGGCTGAACCTGTGCTTGGTCGTGGCAAAAAGGTAGCGGATATGCTTAATCGCTATCGTCCAATTCTCGAGCGGTTCCAGAAAACATCCAAGTCCGCTCTGGCGATTCAGATTTCCACATTGTCGCAGACCTCCACGGCGTCCGCCCAGCTTCAGGCGATCGAGTTGACCATGGAACTGATTCGGAAAAAGGATCAGTCGATCGAGCAGGTGGCTGCCACCGCCGTCAGCGTTCTGGAAGCCATACACCGCAGTGTATTAACCCGTCAGGTCGGGCCGTTCGGTGCACCTGACGATCTGGCGGTTGCCAATTTCAATCTGGCCCGGCTGGTCGATGAAAAGGTTCTGGGTCGTTCCGACCTTTCGACGGCTCATCGTCGACGATTAAAGTTTCTCTATTTTATTGCGGCGGTTGATGCCGGTCAGGCTCTGCCCGCAGCGAAGGCGATGGACAAATTGATCGGTGAACAGGATATTGATGCAGTCGATCTGGCGATGGCTCGCGCATGGGTAAAGTTCACCGATAAAAAGTTTCTCGAATCCGCCGCCCTGTCGATGAAGGTTCTCCAGAGCACTTCGCCTGCCGACATTCGCTACTGGCACGCGTTGGTTTTCAATTTGAAATCACACCTTGCCATTGGGTCCGATCACGAGCAGATTCATGCCGCCATTATCGCCCGTCAACAGGAGTTTCCCGCTTTGGGCAACCCGGCTACGCGGGCAGAACTGCTGAAAATTCTGGAAGACGTTCGGCCTGCGAAAAAATAAAAATAGATTTTTTTATCTTATTAAGCCCCAAGAGAGTTTTACACCGGTGCCGGTGGTGAGAAATTTTCTTGCCTGTCGGGTATCTGGATTTATAATAATATTGTTAGGGGAAAGAACAGGGAGGGAGCGATCGACCTTCCGCAGTATCAAAATTGAGGGGGATATAAGATGAAAAACACGTATAAACTCGCGGCCTGCGTTGTCCTGTTTGGATTGGGCAGCGTCATGGCCTGGCAGGATCGAAGTCAGTATGGGGATCGAGGCACAAGTCAGACACAAATTCGTGATCAGGGGTCTTCACAAACCGGCGGACTTGACATTCACAGGATCGATCAATTGACTAAAGCGAAGGGGGAATTCAGGCGGAACGAAAGTGTTTATGTTGTCACGGTTGCCCCCGCACCCGAGATTACCGTTGGCGAGAAAAGGATTCCCGCACCGATGATGATTCAGAATCATGCATTTTTCAAGCGTTCTGGCGGTCAAACGATAGTTTTTGCAGTGCTTGCCCTGAGGGAAAATCAGGTTAACCCGGTGATTGATGTCGCGCTTCGAAACGGTCTGAAAGTCAATTCCCTGCATGGACAACTGATGTGGGAAAGTCCGAAGATCATGTATATGCGTCTGAGCGGGGTTGGCGACACTGATCAATTAGCCGGCGCGATCGGACAGATTCACGACACTATTTTAGGTCGGATGGGAGCCGACACCGGCACATCAGGCGGTTGCCCGACGGAAAAGGCAGAATGTGGCACGGTTCAATACAGGCATGAAACCGGAGAAACCTGTGTAGAAGAAAAAAGTGAAACCAGTTGTCCCGAAACTTGCCAAAACGGCTCGACGAAGCAGGAATCTTCGTGTGAACAGCTACATGAAGGCACTGTGTGCAACACTTTTGAAGTGACTTGCGAACCTGAAAGCAAGATGCATCGTGACGGCGCCACGGAGATCGGTGGGATCAATATCGAAAACACAACGCTCGATCCGCGTACCATTGAGAATGTCCTTGGAGTCGGTGCCGAGCGACGTCAGGGTCTCTATTTGTTTAGTCTGCCTCGTTCCACTACGATCGAGGGTCGCCGAATCGGCAAGGAAATGGCGGTTAAGGATTGGGCTGTTTTTGCCGGCTCAAACGACAATGCAGTCATGAGGGGATTTCTAGCCGTGCCCGAGTCAGAATTGCAGGGTACGATCCGAGTTCTCAGGCAATACAAGATTAATATCACGGGGATTGTCAATCATTTGACGATGGAACAGCCTCGCATAATTTTCATTCATTTTATTGGAACAGGTACGACCCGTGATTTGGCCAATGGTTTCAAGGCTGCCGTTGAAGCGGGGCGAGGTATGCCTGGGGCCGATAGCGGTACATCGGGGAAATCTACCAAAAGCGAGCATGGTTCGATGGAACAGGATTTGCGAAAGCACCTGGACGTGGAACGATAGATGAAAACCGATACGAATGAATAGGGAAAGTTTAACGTTGCTGTGCCGATGCCGCGCAGGTCGGTACGGCGACTCATGCATGGCATACCCAGGCTCCATTCTCCTTGCCTGGGTATGCCGTAGCGTTTTTATTTATTACGGTTATTCTCCGTGGTGAAATCGTCAGAGGTTTTTCTGGAGTGATTCGGATTCGTTGGAGAGGGCGAAGGTGATGACGAAGCACGAACCGTTTTTTGAATCTTCCGGGCTGTAAATCAGATTTCCGCCGATGTCTTCTGCCAGTCTGCGTGCTAGGGTTAATCCGAGTCCAAGGTTTCCTTCGCAACCGCCGCCCAAGGATCCGCGAGTCGTAAAGAACGGATCGAAAATCCGATCGATGATTTGAGCTGGTATGCCTGGACCGTTGTCATGAAATGACAGCCTGACGTGTTGGTCGCCGGTTTCGAGTGTTATTTTGATTTTTCCCGGACCTTTACCGAAGGCCTGTTCAGAATTGGCCAGGAGTGCATCGAGTATCTGTCGCATTTTGCCGGGGTGAACTGGGATGATGGGCACGCTTCGGATATCCAGCTCGATCTGCCGATCGGCTCTGGCTAGTCGCGGTTCCACCTGTTCCACGAAACTGATAATCGCTTCTGTAAGGTCCACTAGGTTTTGTTCCGGCAATTCTGGAGTGGAAAACTCCAATAGTTTTCGCGTCAGAGTCACCGCCTTGTTGATTCCTTCGGAGATCATGAGCAGGGTTCGTTTGGATGTAGTCGGATCGTCGGTTCCCAGTGCATAATCGACAGCGGTGACGATGCCACCAAAGATATTGTTGAAATGATGGGCCAATCCGCCTGCCAGTTGGCCTAGACTGGCCAGTTTTTCGATTTCGGCCAGATGTTTTTCCAATTCCATCCGCCGAGTCATATCGCGGACCCAGAGGCACACACCGTCCACCTGGTAGCCGCAGCGGATGGGGTCCACGACGATTGAGAGGCATCGTTTGGCCCGCCCTTCGGCACGGCGTACGCGATATTCCAGTGGGCGGGTAATCGCCACCGCACGGGTCAGGAGTTTTCGGGTGATATGTCGCCGGTTTTCCGGTACGAGGGTTTCAATGGGGCGGTCTTCCACTTCCAGCGGATCCACATCGAACAGTGTTGCTGCCGATTTGTTCATCATAAAGATGCGAAAATCCACATCGAGGATGATGATCCCCATTGAAGCCTGTTCGCACAACCGTTTGTAAAAATCTGCCGACAACATTCGTTTAATTTTACCCTTCTTATTATTCCAGGGTTATTTATTTTTTTCCAGCGGCACGGGACTGATCAGGATAAAGATGCTTTTTCGCTGGCCCTGAACCCATGGCAGAAACAATTGAGACCCCACGAGTGTTGCCGCGGTTTTTTTGCTGTCCGGACCGATTAGGGCGAACTCTCTGGCGCCCATATCATCGATGAT
>CAYMXC010000262.1:1762-4635 GCA_964394135.1 uncultured Phycisphaerae bacterium | reverse complement strand
TACAATACTGCACCATAAAAACTGATTGAGACTCAAACGCTTGGCGTCCCGCGAACACCAGCCAGCGGGAAACGCCCAGAGAAAAATAAACACTGCCATGACGATGATCTTTGTGATACTGAAATATCCCCCGTCGCCCGGAGGGGCGACCAGACCACTCGTCACTTGCCCCAATATTAATGTATCCAGCATATTATAGCTCCAAATTCGCTTTGCCTGTCTCGATTCCTGCTATAAATAATATCCTCGAACCCCTATCCAAGGATGCCGCCCTTACTGGTGGAAATGCCTCGAAGCCGCATCTTCAATTCTTCAGGATTCGGGGCAACCTCATATGCCACTTCCACCTCTATCCATTCCTTTTCCACCAGTTGCCTCAGCGACTCGGTAAAATCCTGCATCCCTTCGCCGTAGCAGCCTTTTAATACTGTATTAATATCCGTTTCCCTCGCATCTTCAATCAATTTTTTGATCGAAGGATTGCATATCATGATCTCCACAGCAGGCACACGGGCCACTCCGTCCAGAATGCTGGGCAGAAGCTTCTGCGTCACAATCGCCCGCAAATTGAACACCAGCGATTGACGAATCAATGCCCGTTCCTCCGTCGAAAACAAATCCAGCAGACGCGAAATCGTCTGTGCCGTTGTCGAACTGTGGATCGTGCCGAAAACAAGATGCCCCGTCTCAGCCGCCTGCAACGCCGCCGAAAACGTCTCCTTGTCACGCATTTCACCAATCAGAACGATGTCAGGGTCTTCACGCATCATATACTTCAGTGCATCGTGAAAATTCGCCACATCGATTCCGATTTCACGCTGATTGATAAATGCCTTCTTGTCCTCGAAAAGATATTCGATCGGATCCTCGACCGTAACGATATGGCAAGGCCGGCTCTGATTGATGTGCTCGATCATCGCAGCAATCGACGTGCTCTTGCCAGAACCAGTAATCCCCGACAAAAGTACCAGCCCCTGGTGATACTCTGCCAGCTTCATCATATGCGGCGGCAAATGAAGCTGCTCGACAGTGGGAATTCTTCGTGTCACACGCCGCGCCGCCACCGAAGTCAGACCCCTCTGCTTGAAAACGTTGATACGAAACCGGTCCTCCCCGCGAACGTCATAGGCAAAATCCGACGCCCCTTCCCGTACAAACTGTTCCTTATGATTCTCGCTCATGATCGAATACATCATCTCAAGAATCTGTTCGTCGGTCAGCGGCTCCGCGTTCAACGCCTTTATCGATCCGCCGATACGCACCCTCGGCTTGGCACCGGCCTTCAAATGCAAATCCGATGCTTCCAGTTTGATCACCGCTTTGAACAGCGACAGAATCTTCTGCTCCGCCGCTGAGCCTTCACCAACCTGAATTTTCCCATTGCCGTTTAACATCAATCCATCTGTCATCGTCACCAATCTCCAACTTCGGTTTCCGCTTCCCGATGTCAAACCTCCTTCTTCCTCGTCATATCATTCTCACCGCCACAGAATGCTCCGCCAGAAGCTGCTTGGTCTCGCGGATCGTATACGTTTCATAATGAAAAATGCTGGCCGCCAGCGCCGCATCCGCTTTGCCTTCCGTAAGCACCTCGAGAATGTGCTGCGGACTGCCCGCCCCACCGCTGGCCACCACCGGTATATTCACCGCTTCGCTCACCGCACGAGTCATCGGCAGATCGTACCCGTTTTGAGTACCGTCCGCGTCCAAGCTCGTCAAAACAATCTCGCCCGCCCCACGTCTCTCTACTTCCCTTGCCCAGGCCACCGCCTCAAGGCCCGTTCGAGTTCGACCGCCGTTAATATGAACCTCCCAGACCTCCTTGCCGCTGTCGTATACTCGCTTCGGGTCGATATTCACAACGATGCACTGCCGGCCGAACCGCCTCGCCGCCAGCGTCACAATTTCAGGGTCTTTCACCGCCGCCGTGTTGATCGAAACTTTATCGGCCCCAGCTGCCAGCAGCCGACGAATGTCCTCCAGCGTTCGAATCCCGCCACCTACCGTCAGCGGCATGAAAACCTGCTCCGCCGTCGCCCGAACCACGTCTAAAATGATATCCCGATTCTCATGGCTGGCCGTAATATCCAGAAACACCAGCTCGTCCGCACCAGCCTCCTCATATCGGCGCGCAACCTCCACAGGATCGCCGGCGTCGCGTAAATTCAAAAAATTTATCCCTTTAACAACGCGGCCCTTGTTCACATCCCGGCATGGTATTATTCGTCGGGCTAGCACTCTGGCATGCTCCTTCGGTTGGCTCTTTAGCAGGAACTCCGGTCGGCAGAGTCCAGTAATTTTATAAAAGCCACTGTAAACTATAAATATTAACCACTCGAAGGATAATTGTAAAGGGAGAAAGCCTCCCGCATCAGGGATTTTCTGAAATCACACCCCATCTTCCCACTACGAACGCAACTGTAGGGGGCGTCTCGACGCACCATCTTTTCTTTTTTCCCTGTCATACCCGCGCAGGCGGGAATCCATCTTCTCTTCGAACTATGAACTATTTTTCTATTCCACCACCTGACGCGCCACCACTCGCGGTGCCCGATAGTTAGGATTGGCAATCCATTTATTGTCCGCAGGCTTCCATTCCAACGGCGGCTGATTGCACAGCGACCGATCAAACAGAACGACCTCCCGCCGCCGATTGACCACCGTGCCCTCGCGGTTCACTTCCTGAATCAGAATATACGCCGCAAACGTATCCGACCGAACCGTAATCAGATTGGCTATACGGGACCATATCCATTGCTGTTCTTCCACGTCATCCGTAACCCCTTGAACGCCTATATCTGTTGCAGCACCGCCGGGCTTTGTAAATTGAGTTTTCATTCTATCCTGAAAATCTTTCAAACTCTTATATGGCC
>CAYMXC010000262.1:0-1713 GCA_964394135.1 uncultured Phycisphaerae bacterium | reverse complement strand
AATGTACGGATGCACTGCCGTAAGAACGTCACGGCAAGGCGTATTGATGTTAATCAAACCCGGCATGCGAAGCTCGTCATTATCTTCCGCTGCATGATTCGCAAGCTGAACCACTCCATCCGTACATCGATCCAGAAGAGAGAAAAAGTCTAGAAAATAATTTCCGAGATTAGACGAAAAATCGAATCGTATTCCCTTCTCATCATTCCTGCCAAGACCATCCAATCGAACGGAAAGAGGCTTTTGAACAATAGTACCGGATGTGTCCTCATAGAGATCGCCATAATACGGAATCATGGAAAATGCTGCAAAATTTTCCAGTTCAACCAGTAATTCATTCTTCTGCTGCTGATCAATCAGAGTACTCCACGCGGTATAATTGATCTGATCTTTAAAAGCAAAACCAAATCTGATTTGAGCAGCCGCAGCTGTAAAACCATTCGCATCACCCAGATTCGGACTTACTGTTGTCGGAGTAAATGTTGACAAAAAAGCGCCCGTATCATGCATGCGGGTTTCAACCTCGCGAGCGGCAAATTCTCTTCCTTCATGATAATCGATCATAAACATACCAGCGTTGTCGTCTCGCTTTAAATCGTTCCACGTATAAGCATCCTGTTGCGGATCCGAAGATGTATCGGCAGCCGCAGCTGTACCTAAATCACATCGGAAACAATCCTGCCAAACCAGATATGTCTTTGTACCCAGAGTAACATCTCTATAAAGATAAAGATTAAAAGTTGTCCCAGGAATATTAATGGTTTTCTGTGAAAAATATTTCTGGGTAGGAACACTGGAAGGAACCCCGCTTGGAAATAGTTTGGCATCGCTATAAACAACTAATCGAGCGGACGCCGGAAGAATATTGCCTGTGATACATCCGGCTAACGGGATATCTCCGCCTGGCGAAGTCCCGACGCGTATATGAACATCCGCCAGCGAAATATTATAGTTAAAAGGATTATAAATCTCTATCCCATAATAATTTTCGTCATTCGTACTGCCTGCGGAACTTCGAAATCGGATGGAATAAAACTCCGTAATCACAGGATGCTTTTCCAATCCTCCGACATAATCCCCGAGCGTACTTGCTCCGCCAGGATCCTGATGGGCTACAGGCCCCCACGAAGGCAATATATTGGCAAAGTCAGTATCCCTTAAAATCGTCGGATCAACATCATCATCCAGATAATCCAACATGTTGGCGATATATTGGGCGGTCAGATAACTATACCAGGCATCTAAATTACCCGGTGGCGTTGCATTACCATTTATATCCGCCTGCCCATGTTTGAAGGTTTCAAACAAAGCCAACGGTAAAGCTCGAAATGCGGTCCAATCAGTAACTGTACCACCGTTATAATACAATAACCACTGTTGTAAAGCATGGACGAGATTAACTTTTCGTGGGGCAAGATTCAATGTGTTAGCTGGAGTAGTCAGATTAAAATCAAGTGAATAACCCGTGGCGCCAGCAGGAGGCGTCATTTGAAGTGTCTGTCGAATATTTCGCGAAAAACTGTAGGCAGTCAAATAAGAACGAGCCGCAACTTGATACGGAACAGCAGTTGTATCATTCCCGATTAACCCCGTAAAATGGGATTCCAGTTCGGAATTCACGCCCGGCCTGGTGTTGATATTCCAGCCGGACCGCAATTTCATCTCGTCCGCCAAATCAAGAGGATAAAAACCGGCGAACGGTGCAGCCGCAAT
>CAYMXC010000261.1:0-4635 GCA_964394135.1 uncultured Phycisphaerae bacterium | reverse complement strand
ATCGTATTACCGGGGCAACCCATCGAAGGATTAGTTAATCTCTATCACGACAGGTATCGTATCGTTTATGAAACCGTTAAAAACTTATATCAAATGGGACATCGTGCCGTCGGATTGATAAACGGCATTATCCAGCACATGGATTTTGAAAATTCTTATCTGGGTTATCTCGATGCGCATCGAGAACTGGGCATTCCGATTCACCCCCGGGGCATAATTCAAGCAAGAGCAAATAACAACCCAAGCATTACTCCCGATATCAAAAATATCACCGCGTGGATATGTACTTCCTTCAATTCGATAAATCAAATTGTGAAAGAATGCTGGAAAGCCGATTTGAAAGTTCCTGATGATGTGTCCATTTTCGCACTGGACGATCTAGGGGACGTTCCTTTGCCCTTGATCGGAAAAAAACTTTCCGTTGAAACCATTGACTTTAATGCGACTGCCGTTCTGATTCAAACGATCTTCAATGACTGGAAGGAAGAACGTAGAGGCTCACTCATCGCTGTACCGTCCAAACGAATCGACCGCGAAACCATCGCCCCGCCAAGACCATCAAAAATGGAACCGGTACCTAATAATATTAACCAATAAAACAAAGTTTCTTATACTATCTCTGTATCCCCTCACAGAATTATCCAATACGTTTGGGGTAGGGGCTTGCGGTGTAGCATGAGCGGAGGGTTTCTTTTCTTTTTCACGACGGTGGCTGACGGAGAAAGGCTATCGGAAGATGGCGGCCTGGAAGAGGTGGATGAGTTTTTCTCCAGCCGGGCGATGCGTTCCCTGAGCTCAAGATTTTATGATCGTCCTCTCTGGAACCGTACGCAAGGCACAGGCTCTACCCCCAACTTTTGGGACGATAACAAAGTTTTACGGTCGATGTTCTGTCGTTGCCCGGGCCGCTTTTTGTATTCGGTAGGTGCCGGACATTTTGTAGATCAGGACGTAGAAGAGGGGAGCGAAGAGGGTAACCAGGAAGGTGGCGGTGATGACGCCGCCGAGGACACCGACGCCGATCGCCTGCTGGGCGCCGGCGCCGTGGGCGATGGCGAGGGGGAGGACGCCGAAGCCGGTGCAGCCACGTCCAGGCCGTCTTGTAGCTTCCCAGTCCCAGGATCGGCTGCAATCCCAAGGCACTGGCCCCGGTTTTCTGGCTGGTCACCCACCAGATCGCCCGGAACTAGAGGGTCCGGGGTTTGCGGGTTCGATGAAATATCGTCCCCGCAGTGACGGAGGTCTGATGGTGGCAAGCCACGCACACCCAGAGGACAGTCCGAACCCGCCACCCTTTCCCATGACCGGATCGAGGGCAACGAAAGCCCTCCGGCCACCGCAAACGAGAAAGATAATCCAGACAAGCCTCTTCAGTTGAGAACCTCGCCTCAAGTTCCATAAGTGTTCGAGGGTATTCTTCCATGCCTCGGCACACTACATCTCGTACTTACCTGAGTTAAGTAAATACCACTATTTCTTATTTTGATAAAGCCCCAGGCATCTGTCTGCTTCCCATTTTCATGAAAGCAAATATGTTTAGGAGTCCTATATTCATAAGTGAAGAGTTTTAAAGCTGTTAAAATCGTAAGTAAGGAGAGACTTAATGAAATATATCATGGTTTTTCATGCCAATCTTCATTATTCCGGTCTGCGGCCGGAGAAGTACGAATTTGTTATTCGAAAGAGTTACGAACGCATTTTCGATCTGTTTGCAACGCTATTCAAAGGTCAGAAGTTTTGCTTTGAGGCGTCTGGATTCACGCTGGATATGATGGCGAAGATCACGCCGGACGTGGTTAAGAGGCTGAGGGAGGCCATGGATCGTAGCGATTGCGAATTTATGGGTTCGCCATATGCACATTCGATCATGACCAATTTTCCATATGAGGCCCAGCAGGCGTATGCGGATCTGACAAGGACCGATTTCAAACAAATTCCGTCAACGGAAATCAATCCGTCGATGGGCTAATGGTTCAGCGGTTGTAATGTTCTGTTGGACATGAAATGATATTGTGAGGCATGGTCACGCTGGGGAGTGGCCATGCTCTGGTACATGACATTTGGTCTGCAAGATGAGTTGGGCGGGGGATGGTTATAGGAAGTTTGGTGGTTCATCATTTTTCAGTCAACCCCCTGGTCGATTCTGACGAAAATCTTGATATAAGTTTTATTGTATTTGAGGTTTAGGATCACAATGGGGTCCCCGGGAGCTCAGGATACTTCCGATAACAGACACGACTCGCCGCAAAAGGTCGCGAGGATACAGATATTCTGCCCGCTGCCGAGGCTGCCGGAGAATCTGCGTCCGTTTTTGTATCGTCGCGATGTTCAATGCAGCTGGGTGATCACCTACGAGGCGTCGGAGCGGTATCAATTGATCGAGCAGTTCGACCTGGCGGTTTTCTGTCCGGGTCACCTTTTCGATCTGGAACAAAAACGTAAACTCGGTCAGCTGCTTCAGACGGCGCAGCAGAAGGGAGTTCCCATACTTCTGCTGACGGAGGACGCTACGCTTCAGAATCTTGTTCCGGTGGACAATACCCAGAATCTGCCGCGGATTCAGGTGGCCAAACCCGAGATAACCATGGACGAACTGTGGGGGCGAATCTGTTCCATGCTGAATTTTTCGCCGCTGTTCGATCGTATAGAAACGTATATGGGTCGGCTGGAGAAGTGGGCTCTTTCGATCAATACCCAGTTTGAGGAACTTCATCAGGAACTTCGCCTGGCGTGGCGTGTGCAGCAGGATTTTCTGCCCAAGAAACTGCCGCGGTCGCCACGACTACGATTCGGGGCTTTGTATCGCCCGGCAAGCTGGGTGAGTGGGGATACTTATGATTTGTTTCAGCTGGATGAGCGGCACATCGGATTTTATATTGCTGACGTCGTAGGTCATGGGGTGGCAGCGGGATTGATGACCATGTTTGTGAAAAGGGCGCTGGTGACCAAGGAGATTCTTGGTCAGTCGTATCGGCTGCTGGAACCCGGCCAGGCTATGGCGCGGCTTAACGCGGATTTGTGCGATATGGAATTGCCGGAGCAGCAATTCGTGACGGCGTGTTATGGTTTGATCGACGTTCAGACCTGTGAGACGACGATTGCGCGGGCGGGTCATCCGCTGCCGATTCTGATCGAAGGAGATGGTAAACTCAGCCGAATCGAATCGTCGGGCAGTCTTCTTGGGGTTTTTGCCGAGGCGGATTTTGATCAGGCAAAGTGTCGTCTGGCTCCGGGTAACAAGCTGGTGCTGTTTACCGATGGTTTGGAGCAGGCGTTTGGGGAGTCGGAAGGCGAAGCGAAGATGCTGGAGGAAGTGGGCAAGATTGCACATCTGCCGGCTGATCAGATGACAGATGCGTTGTCGGCTCTTCTCGATTGCCAGGCGTGCTCGCTTCATCCGGCGGACGATATCACCGCGATCGTTATAGAGTGTTTGCCGGAGTAAATTTTTACCCTTGATTTGCATCTTGGGAATCAGGGGGTTTCATCGTAAAAATTCCGCCAGAACCTCATTTGAAAGTGTCATGCCTCGGAGGTTGAGAAAGATACGGTTTTTCCTCACTTCCAGCAGGCCAAGGGATCGGAATTTTTGGATTTCTTTATCAAAAAGTGTAAAGGGATCGAAGCCGGTTTTGGCCTGAAATTCTTCCCGAACGATGCCTTCCGCAGTCCGCAGGGCCAGCATGGCGGTTTCGCCCGCGCGGGCATGATTTTCCAGTGTTTCCTCGGTGTCTACCGGTAATTCGTTGTCGTGCAGGAGGTTTCGGCAGTAGCGATCAAGTATGGCGACGTTTTTATATCTTCGGCCGGCGATCATACCTGCGGCGGATGGGCCCAGGCCGAGATAGTCGAGATTTTTCCAGTATCGCAGATTGTGTCGGCATTGAAATTCCGGCTTGGCGTAATTGCTGATTTCGTAATGGTCGAATCCTGCGGAGGTGAGAAAATCGTGGACGAGGTGGAACATTTCGAGGATTTGTTCTTCATTGGCCGAAGTCGGCGGGGCGGATTGAAAGAGTTTCGTGCCCGGCTCGCGGGTCAGTTCGTAGGCGGAGAGGTGCGTGGGCTTAAGGCTTATTACTGCGGTGGTGAGGTCGGTTTGCAGATCGTCGATCGTCTGTGTTGGCAGGGCGAAGATAAGATCGATACTGATATTATGAATATCGTGCTGATGGACCAGATCGACCGCACGGATTGTCTGCTGTGGGGTGTGGCGTCTTCCGATGAGTTTGAGCAGATTCGGATTGAACGTTTGAGCGCCGATGGAGATACGATTCATGCCTGCCGCTTTGAGGGTCTGGATTTTTTTGCTGTCCACCGATTCCGGATTGGCTTCGGCGGTGAATTCATAATTTTCGCTTCGTTCGAAATGCGTATCAAGGATCGATACGAGCTGGGCAAGATAATTGGGCGCCAATATGGTTGGGGTTCCTCCGCCGAGGTAAATCGTCTCGATGAGCGGTTTTTTCCCATCGAAAAAACGCTGCCGGATCAATCGGGCTTCTGTCCCCAGTGCCTGCAGATAGTTTTCGATTCGCTGCGGCGTTTCGGGGATGCTGTAAAAGTCGCAGTAAAAGCATTTTCCGCTGCAGAATGGGATGTGAATGTATAAGCCGATCGCTGCCATGGGATAAT
>CAYMXC010000260.1:0-4671 GCA_964394135.1 uncultured Phycisphaerae bacterium | reverse complement strand
CAGCGAGATAAATCATGAAGGGTCCTTTGTTGTCGGCTGCTCCGCGGGCGAAGATTTTTCCATCTTTGATCAAAGGATCGAAGGGGTCCTGATGCCACAAAGGGCGATCTGCGGCGGGTTGAACGTCATAGTGGCCATAGAGCAGCGCGGTGGGCCGATCTGGATGGACAACGAATTCTGCGTAGACGATCGGTTTGCCGTAATCGCGAATTTGCTGGACGGAGGCACCGAGATCAGCAAGGTAACTGGATATCCAGTCGGCGCAGGCCTGGAGCTCGGCGCTGAATTGCGGATCGGCGCTGACGGAACGAAATTTCAGTACTGTCATCAATTTTTCAACAAATTCGCCGTGACGCCCTTTCAAGCCGGAATTCTCGTGATTCATAATCGACTCCCTTCGTTTACACGGTAATCTATCCAACACAACAATATACAACGTGACTGGCAGCGGGGAAACACAAAATGGGTTTATGCGGTGGGAGATTTCAGCGAGTAGAGGCTGGCGTTTTATGGTGGCCAAATATACAATAAGGATTGTTCAGAGGATTCAAACAGGAGGGCGCACATATGCCGTCGGGAAATTCGCATCGGGGACGAGCGAATATCATCAATTTCATTCGATTCGATCATGGTATTGCGACGGTCAAAGGTGAGATGCAGGAGATCGTTCGTCGCGACCTTCCTGCTACTTGGCTGCTGCAATATGACGCACTGACGATGGGTCCTTATGTGAAATTTCTGAAGGAACACATGCCTGGGAACCATGAGGTGGGATTGTGGTTCGAGGTCAATCGGAAACACTGCCAGGACGCTGGAGTGCGATTTAAAGGCGAGATACCGGAGCCCACGAACACGCTTGACACGGACAACTGGGACCACCACGCCCAGGCGATGATGCCATGCGGATATACGCAGAAGGAACGTGTTCGTCTGATCGATACGATGATGAAGAATTTTTCGCATGTGTGGGATCGGTTTCCGTCATCGGTAGCGGGATGGTATATCGACAGTTACAGCTTGAAATACCTGTGGGAAAATTATCAGATTTCAGCATCGGCCAATTGCCGGGACCAATGGGGCACGGACGGCTACAGTCTCTGGGGCGCGCCCTACCACGGATTTTACTTTCCGAGCACTACCAATGCCATCAGTGTAGGCTGCGAGGCGGATCATCAGATTCATGTTCCTGTTTTTCGAATGCTGGGCAACGATCCTGTAAACGCGCGAAACGCTGATCTGCTGAGTAACGGCCAGCCCGTACAGACGCTGGAGCCGGCATACGTAGGGGGCGGTGGTAATCCGCAGTGGGTGCGTGAGTATTTCGATATGATTCTGGACGAAAAGACACGGCCGTTCGGATATCTTCAGATCGGGCAGGAAAACGGATTTCAATGGGAACCGATGCGGGCGGCCTATTGTTTTCAACTTGATGAACTGCTACGCCGACGAAATGCCGGTCAGGTGATTATCGAAACACTGGGACAAACAGGGCGATATGTTCAGGAGAAATATCCGGAAACGCCGGCGGGATTTCTGGATGCAAGAATCAATCTGCTGGGAGAAGAAACGCGGGCTATCTGGTATCATTCGCGGAATTACCGGGTTCAGATTCTTTACGGTCCCACGCGATTTGAAATCGTGGATATTTATCGGTACCTGCCGATGGACGTGGAGTCGAATTTTTGCGAACCGGTAAATACGTGGTCGAAGACGTTCATGGCTCTGCCGCTGGTGGATTCTTTTCTATTTGGGTCAAGGTGGTTTTTATCGGGGATGAAAGCCGGCGGGAAGGAATTCGACGAACGTGATATCGATATTCACGACGTTCAGGCAAGAATGGATGATGAAAGTCTGGAGGTGACCTATCGCAATGGTGCGGGAATCGCCAGCAGATTGATTTTCAATCCGGACAGCATTGTGGTTCTGCGTCGATCGTCCAGCCCGGCTTCTTTTACCGAACTTGTGACTTTCGATCCTCAGAGCCGATGGAGCCCTCTTCAGGGGGTTTACCGGAATCATGTCGTATATGGATGGAACAACGTGGATTATCGTCTGACGATCAAGGAGTCTATGCCGACACTGGAACGCGATCAGGGCCGGATCATTCTGGCCTCTAGCACAAGTACGATGGAAAACACTTTTTCGATGTTCTTTTTCCCATGCGCAAGAGTTTGCTCGACATAAGCATTAAGGTTTTGCCTACGGCGAAATTGCATTCGAAGCACGCGACTTTATACCCTCGAATTTCGGCGGATAAAATTATTGAATCGAGGGATAACTGTGGTAAAAGAGAATTAATAGTATTATTTTTTTAAATAAGGGGGGGCGAGTGATGGGAAAGATGATTACAATTAACGATGAGAATTTCGATACGGAGATCCTCCAGAATGATAAACCGACCGCTATTTTGTTCAAAACCGTAGGCTGTCCTTATTGTCGGGCGATGGAACCGATCATGGAGCAAGTGGCGGAGGAATTTTCGGATCAGATTAAATTCGGGATTATAGATGCCCTGGAAAACCAGGGAAAATCTGATGAATATGGCATTCAGGCAGTCCCGCAGGTGCTATTTTTCAAAGACGGATTGATTGTGGATTCCATCCTGGGTGCACGCCCCAAAGAAGAGGTGGTCAGCAAGATCAAATCGGTTCTGGAGCAAATCCAGATCAAGACCTGATTTTTTCCATCATATCGATCACTGTTTTCAATGTAGAAAATTCGCATTAAAAAAGTCAGCGGGGACATCCAAAACATATCCGCCAGCCATTTCCAGCCGATGCGATCGATGATTCGCAAGGCGGGTTGGAGCCGATGTATGGCGAGGTTCTTGGACAGATTCGTCGATCGCCCGTGGTTGGTTCGGATGAAACAGGACATCAGAATCCCGCTTTCCAATCGACATGGAGGTGGTGCTGGCAGGCGCCATCGGCGGCGCTGTTTTACAACGCTCCCACATGAGGTGCCCGGGTTCTTAAAGAAATTCTGGGAACTGATTTCAACGGCATCATCGTCTGCGATTTTTTTCAGCGAACAAAAAGTTCATCAACGATCTTGGCTTGGGAGCTCAGTTCTGTTTTGCTCATCTGATACGCGACATAAAATTCCTGATGACGCTGCCGCAGAAGATCGCTGCCCGCTGGTCGGAGGCGTTGCTTCGAATTTTGCGAAAAATCTTCAAACGCTGGAAATATCGCCATAGCATCGATCCGGATCACTATCGACGGAAAATAGAAAAACTTCGAAAGGCATTTTTGCGATGGATTCGTCGCCCGCCATGGCAAACGGATGCATTGAACATCAAAACTCTATTCGACGATCTCGGCGCGAAACGCTATTTCCTGTTCCTGGAGCGGGACGCTGTTCCGCCGACGAACAACGCATCCGAGCAGGCAATTCGTTTTGTGGTGATCGAACGGAAAGTGACGATGGGCACTCGGATTGATGCGGGCATGCACTTTTGCGAACGGATGTGGACGCTCTTGGTCACCTGCGTAAAACAAGGGAAAGGCGTTTTCCACTTCCTTCAACAAGCCAATATCAACCTTTACTGGCATACCTTATCCCAAACTCATCAGGTAAAAGTGTGAACGCATACCCAGATTATCGTCGTTGATGAAAGCAGTCATTGTGAGTTATTCCGCCGAAACTCTTATAGATTCTTCTTCTATTTTTGCAAAAAGACCTACTTTGTACCATAAACAACAATTTTGAATATTCCGATTGGTGGGGAAATCGGTTCTTTTCCTTTCTTTTTCACTCCAGATTGCGCATTTGCCCGTTTAATATCAACGAGACGAATGGCCGACGTTCTTATGGGATTAAAACTGAATCGTGCCGTTTCCCATACAAGACGTCCATTGAATACCGCCGGAGGGTCAAAATCGATAAATTTGCCCGTCTTTTCATCTTTTATCTGAAGACGTAAATGGGCAACATCCCACCTGCTCATCTCCCAGCAGGAAATGACGCATACCTTGTTAATAAGACGAGGCGAGCCGAAATCGCACTCGGTCCAAGCATCGTTTTGTTCCGTTTCCCAGTGCTGACGATAGTCCTGCGAGTACATGGACTGACCATTGCCACCGCTGGAAACTTTCCACTTCAAGGAACGATTGGTTTCGATCTTGGCGATATCCTTTTGGCAGAATGGCCCTTTTAATTGCTGCAGGACAAACGGCGGTTTATTTTCTTTTCCAAGATAATCTACAATATTGCCTACAAATCTTTGCAGTGTCTTGAACTTTTTAAATCGTTCTCCGCGATAATCCATATTCGTATCGAAGACCCAGACGGGTGAGCCGCAGGCAATAACGCGACCGGATCCGGCTGGAAATTCCACCAGATCGAAATTCCACAGATCGGGAACCGCGCCAAAATTTGTTTCCAAACATGCCAGAACATTGCCACGGCTCGGAACTGCCGGATATTGCCACGTGGCACGATTTCGGCGACTACCAGGCGATTCGCCTCTGAAAAGAAGCAGATCGCCATCCATGTCGTTAAATACAGGATGACTGGCGGCCTGGGGAAGTTTTTTCATTCCGAGAAGTTTTGTATACAAAACACTGGCGCCCGAAACCACCTCGGTTATAAATCCCTTTTTATTGATTTCCTTAAGATTGGGTTCCGTACTCTCGACGCCCAATTCCTCTGCATATGCGACTGCCAAGC
>CAYMXC010000259.1:0-4690 GCA_964394135.1 uncultured Phycisphaerae bacterium | reverse complement strand
AACGGAAATCTGATGCAACTTGTTTTTTAGCCATGATTCTACTCCTTCCAAAAATATTATTTACATTAATTTATCTATCACTTAAAAAATCAGCGGTTCGGGTTTGAATTCAATTTTTTTGTAGACTCCGTCGGCCTTGGATTCGAGTTCTTTGATTTTAGCACACAGATTTTTTACCATATCTTTGGCGACTTCTTTTCCCAGTTCTTCGCTTGCGTTCTGCGGATAGCCCATGACGCCGACCTTGATTTCAGGTCGCTGGGATTGCCTAGGAATCACGAGCGGATCGTCGACGATTTTTTCCGCCTGCTGGTAATTGTCCGGATGGGCTATCTGCTCGCTGAGGAAGGGTTCTGCGTCGAGTTCCATATCCTGCATGCGTACGAGGTCCGGCTCCAGTGCCATGACCAGTGATGTTTCGAGCCAGCCGGCGTGCCAATCCCTCTCTTTGAGTGCCTTATCCCAGCCCATTCCTTTGGAATTGAGTTTCCATACGGGGATCAGTGCGATCATTGAATCGGTAAAGGCGGGATTGTTGCGAAGCAGCATTTTGATGGCGTCTTCCAGTGCACGGCAGTTTTCGCTTCCGCCATGAGCGAGCAGTAAATAGAAATTGCGGAATCCCTGCGAAACGAGGGAAATGAGTGTGTCGCTGATGACCATGCTCATGACGGATGGGGAGATATTGATCGTGCCTGGCAGGCCGCCGCCGGAAAACGACTGATATATGACCGGGGCGACGAGCATGCCGAGCTGTTCTCCCGCCTGGTGAGCGATATGCGTAGCGATAAGTGCATCGGTTTTGAGCGGCAGATGATAGCCATGCTGCTCGATGACACCCATGGGGATGATGATGGATTTGCTTCGCTGGAGATATTCCCGGACCAGCTTGACGGTCATGTGTTCCATGACGGGAAACGGATTTTTCTGATTTTTATTCATGGTTCAAATTCCTTTTAAAAAGCAGCTTTTTGTTATTGTTCGACTTTGACAACGCGTTTTTCGGCAACCGCTTTATAGATGGCATTGACGAGTTTGACACTGTGCCGACCGTCTTCGAGCGTGATTGGTGGTTCGGAGTCCTCGACGATGCTTCGGCTGAAGAGGTCGATCATTTGCCCGTAGAGTCCGATGCCTTCGAAGTGATATTCCTGGCGAGCGACCTCGATGTTTCGGACCTGGTTAGCGTTGTAACCTGTTTCCTGTTCCTGGATGATACTGAACATTTTTCCGGTGGGGTCCTGTCCGATGGTGCCCTGGCCGATGATGGAACCCTTTGTGCCGTGGAGTTCCAGTGCGTTTTGAGCGGCGGCATCGGGAAGATTGAAGTAACTGTCGATGATGCCGTGTGCGCCGTTTTCAAAATGTACGACGATGGTCGAAGTGTCTTCGATCGGAGTGGGGTATTTATGGACGAGGAGGTCCTGGAAGCCTGTGACTTCGACGATTTTACTGCCAATTATCCATTCGAGAATGTCGAGGCAATGGGTGCCCATGTCGATCAGTGCTCCGCCGTGACTGATGGTTTTATCCTGTCGCCACGCGCCGGGAATGGGAGGATACCAGCAGGTCAGCTGGGCGCGTCCCATGACCATTTTTCCGAGAGCGCCGCCCTGAACCAGTTCGCGGGCCTTTTTGTTGTATACGTTGTTTCGCATGCAGAAACCGAGCATGAACTTGACGCCGGCCTTACGAGTCGCCTGTTCGATGCGATCAACTTCTTCGACGGAGATGGCGATGGGTTTTTCGCAGAGGATGTGCTTGCCCGCCTCGGCTGCCTGGACCGCCTGTCGGCAGTGGACATTCTGCGGCGTAGCGATGTACACGGCGTCGATGTCAAAGCCTAGCAGCTCTTTTTCTGTCGTACAATGATGCGGAATGTCAAATTTCTGTGCCACATCTTTCGCCCTGGCGGCGGCTACATCCATGACCGCGACAAGTTCTGCGTTCGAAACCATTTTTTTGAATTCTGGAATGGTTCTTCGGGCTGCAATTCCACCGCAACCGATCACACCCCATTTAATCTTTCTGGACATGCCATTCTCCTGTTAAAAAGTTTTTACTCGGGTTCGATTTTCAATGTCGATCGTAGGGAACCCCTTTTTTTCTCTCGACTTTACATACATCATAAATATTCCGGGATTTTCAACTGCGGAATTTCAAAGACTTTATCCAGTACAATGGTCGCAGCGCCCAGTGCGCCGCTTTCCTCACCGAGGCGTGAGACTTCCATTTTCAATCGTCGGGTGGAAATCTCAAGTGCCTGACGTTTGATCATTTTTTTGATCGGGTCGAGGAACAATTCTCCGATCTGGGCGAGGCGTGTATCGAAGATGACCGTTTCGGGATTAAAAAGATTGACGGCGTTGGCGACACCGATGCCTAGATAGCCTGCAGCTTTGTCGATGACGCTCAGTGCGAGTTTATCGTCCGCCCTGGCGGCTTCGAAGACATGTTCGGCGGTGATGTTTTCTATATCTCCGCCTGCCAGTTCGAGAATAAGTGAGGAAGCGCCTGCCTTGATGGCACGGACTGCAGCAAGTGAGATGGCGGGGAGTGAGGCGACGGTTTCGAGACAGCCGTAACTGCCGCAGTTGCAGACCGGGCCGTCTTCCATGACCCGCATGTGGCCAAGTTCTCCGGCGGTTTCGGTAAATCCGCGGTAGATTTCTCCGTGATTGATCAGTCCGCAGCCGATGCCCTCGCCGAACTCGATGAACATCATGCTGTCCGTATCGCGACCAGCGCCGAAACGTTTTTCACAGAGGGTTTTAGCCCGGGTGCTTTCGTCGAGATACACCGGGAGAGAGAATTTTTTTTCCAGTATCTGACGCAGGGGGACATCCCGCCAATCCCTGATCGTAGTGGAAAAGAGGGAAATTCCATTTTGGCTATCCACCAGACCCGGGTCGGCAATGCCGATGCCGAGGACTTTTTTGCGATCGATCGCAGCTGTGGTCAATACTTCGGAGATCACCTGTACGATTCGGTCAATAATAGCATCGCGAGTCAGACCGGTTTGGAACCGAACCTTGGTTCTGGTGATAATCGTAGCGTCCAGATCGACGAGGATGGCAAATGCGTAACCTGCTTCGAATTCGACGCCGACGACATAACCATTAGAGGGATTGAGCTGAAGCAATATCTGTTTCCGGCCCCGCTGAGACTCGTTGAAGCCGACTTCGCGGACGAAACCTTCCTCGGTCAATTCCTTGATCAGTTCTGTGATACTTGCCATTCGAATTCCCGTGACCTCCTTGAGCCTGGTACGGGAAACGGGTGCATACTTTCTGAGACTGCTGAGCAAAATTGCCCGATTATAGTTTTTTTTCAGCGACGAAATTTTGGGAAGTCCCAGCATAAATAATTTCCTTTTATGTAAATATATATAACCTGAAAACCTCAAAAAGTCAACATATATTTACCAAAGCGTAAAAAATGTATTGGAAAATAGGTTTGGTTCAAGGTTGGTTTTGGTTGTTTGTATTATTAATATTTTAAAAATATCCAATTGACAACGAGGAGCAAAGGCGATTGATTTGATTGGGATGATGATGTTTTTAATAATTTAATAATGGATGCTTGTGTGTAAAATCATAGTAATCGCTTGACAGGCATCATTTATTATTTTATTTTAAATAAATTAGTTTTTAAGACTCATTCTCTTTAGCGACAACGGGTGGCACTATCCGTCAGGACGGGGTAGTCAGGCATAAAGGGAAACGGAAATGAGCATCAAAATTCTACTGGCAGATGATCATCAGATCGTTCGCATCGGTTTGCGGACATTGCTGGAGAAAGATCCGGATTTGAAGGTCATAGCCGAGGCTCAGAACGGTCGCGTTACCCTTCAGCTGGCCAAGGAACTGCATCCTGATGTGGTGATTATGGACATTGGTATGCCCGAACTGAACGGGATCGACGCCACGCGGCTGATTACCACGGAATTAGCCAATGTGAAGGTGATTGCATTGTCGATGCATTCGGACCGTCGGTTTGTTGCGAGGATGTTTGAAGCGGGGGCGTCGGGGTATTTGCTGAAGGATTGTGCGTTTGAAGAATTGGCTCTGGCGATTCGGAAGGTGATGAACAAACAGACCTACCTGAGCCCTGAAATTGCCAGTATCGTGATAGGGGATTATCTGAGACATCTTTCGCCGACGGACGAGTCTGTATTTACCCGTTTGACGCCGCGGGAGAGGGAGGTTTTACAGCCATTGGCGGAGGGCAAGACTACCAAACAGATTGCGGCTTTGCTGCATGTCAGCGTGAAGACCGTTGAGACTCACCGCAGTCAGATTATGGAGAAACTCAATATTCACAGCGTAGCGGAGCTGACCAAATATGCCATTCGTGAGGGTCTGACCTCTCTGGATGACTGAGTTAAAGGCTTCTATGTGCCTGATTATCATTATAAGGTATTTCGAGGGGTGGAATCAGGAATTTCCTTATCATGTTTTTTTTGAATCCATTGTAAGATGCCTATCATCAACGGTGGGGTAAGTCAGAACAAGTTGGATGACAAGAATAAACCGACAGCATTCGTGCTGTACCGATAGGAAATCTGTCGATTTTATTAATGCGGGCAGCATGGGGTTGATCGGAACAGATTTTTATTTCCTCAAGCATCTACTGATAGAAATTGAGACGGTGGTTTTAACTCTCGGAGTGGCTTTGTCCGTGCGGGGAA
>CAYMXC010000258.1:0-4707 GCA_964394135.1 uncultured Phycisphaerae bacterium | reverse complement strand
CAGTGGTGTTATTGGATGGGAGCGGATCTTGGGGTGGGCATGTTGATTCCATCTTTGACAAGTTTCGTTGATCAGTATCCGGGCTGCCTGGGTGTGAACGTGGGCGATGAAAGCGATCCGAATTCTTATTCGACGATAGCTCCGCTGGTAGCACAGGTGAAGACAGTTGTGCCGGATGCGATAGTGTATCATGCATTACTTGTTACTCAGGATAACGATACGTTTAAGAGTTATCTGGATCAGGCGATCAGTACGATGAATTTGGATATGATCATGTATGATCAATATCCATTCAATAATGGAACGACCGATTCAGATTTTTATGACAATCTTGCGATTGTTCGCGAAAGAGCACTGGCGGCAGGCGTTCCGTACTGGAACTGGCTGCAGGGGCATGGAATGAATAACGGCCGGCAGGCACCGAGCGAGTCGGAACTCAGGCTCCAGGCGTTCATGTCGCTGGCGTATGGGTATTCTGGATTGGCGTACTGGGCGTATGCCTGTAATTATTCCCCGTATACGGCTGCGATTGTAGATACTTCCTGGAATCCGACGTCGATCGGAATTGCCCTGGAAGGCGCGATCGATGAAATTAAAAATGTGGGTGCGGTGACGAAGAATCTTACCAGCACGGGCGTCTTTTATATCCCCGCTTCTGGCGAAGCTCAGCCGATGGGAACGGTCTCCTGGACACCGCAGTCCGGCTATTCGATCAGCAATGTGACTGTCGTGAGTGGTACGAAAGGTTTTGTAGTCGGCTTATTCGCTGGTGACGATGGTAAGAAGTATTTCATGGTCGTCAACGGTAATCATGCCGCTGGCACCAGTGCCGCAGATACGGCTGCGACAGTGACGATCAGCTTTGATCCATCGGTTAATGCTATTACAAGGTTCAATCGCGTGACAGGTGTTGCCGAAACAGTCAACTTGTCGAATCATATGCTCTATCAGTACACCTTACCGGGTGGCACGGGCGATCTATTCTGCCTGACCGTTGACAGTGAGCCGACCCCCGGTGATGCAAACAGAGACGGCAAGGTCAATGTTGTGGACCTGGGCATACTTGCCACCAATTATGGCCTGAGCGGCAAGACATGGGATGATGGTGATTTCAATGGTGACAATGTTGTCAATGTCGTGGACCTGGGCATTCTTGCGACTCACTATGGCGAAGGTGGATCGTTCAGTGCCGACTCCGCCAAGGTTTTCGGCCAGGACACGGCCAAGGACGATACGGCCACTTCTGAAGTGACGACAAGTGCAGCTTGTCCGATGACAGGGTTGCCGTTGATCGCGGGACTTTTGCTGGCTTGTTTGGGCCTGTTAGCTCAATCCAAGCTGGAAGAGTAGGAAGTCGTTTATAATTCGGTGTCGGCGGGCTTCGATGTCCGCCGACGCCTTTGGAAAATAATGAAAATTGCATAATCGGTGAGGGATGAGTGTTATGTATAAAATGATGTTTGCGGTTTTATGTATGAGCGGTGTTCTAGTTGCTGCTGAAAAGGATGTTCCCAAAGAGATTGTAACCAAGAGCGGGATTGCGATGGTTCGGATTCCCGGCGGGACGTTTGTAATGGGATCTGATCAAGGTTCTGCTGACAACAAACCAGCCCACAAAGTTACGATCAGTCCTTTTTATATGGATAAGTATGAGGTGACTCAGGAAGCCTACGAACAACTGATGGGGTCCAATCCATCGAAAGGTGAAGACAAGAAGGGGCCTGTGGAACAGATTCGCTGGCGGCAGGCAATCAAATATTGTAATGCCCGTTCAAAAAAGGAAGGACTTAAACCTGCCTACGATGAAAAAACCGGCCAGTGTGATTTCTCAGCGGACGGTTACCGACTGCCGACTGAAGCTGAATGGGAATATGCCTGTCGGGCCGGTAGTGTTACGAAGTATGCCTTCGGAGATTCCACGGATCAACTGAAGGATTTTGCCTGGTTTAAAAAGAACTCGGAAGGCAAGCCGCATGCCGTTGGTCAGAAAAAGCCCAATGCGTGGGGACTTTACGACATTCACGGCAACGTCCTGGAGTGCTCCAACGATTATTACGGGTCCGACTATTATAAGAAAAGTCCGGCTCAAGATCCACGCGGGCCTGAGAAGGGGATGCGTCGGGTTCTTCGCGGTGGGCATTGGGATGGCTCGGCAGAAGGCTGTATGTCGTATTATCGGTTTCATGACGATCCGGCGTGCGCCGATATTTGCATGGGATATGACATCTATGGTTTTCGGTGTGTAAGAAATGTTGAACGGAAAAAGTAATGTAGTTAAGGATGGCGCGATGAGCAAGATTATTGCGGTTTTGAGTCTGGTGGTTTTTTCGCTGTCGGCATTTGGAAATGAAACGGAAAAAGTTATTACGAACAAGACTCTTGCGCTGGTTTTTCGGCCTGGAACGAATGTCGTTGAAATCGATTATCAGCAAAACGGAAAAAACATCAAGGGTGCGGAAATCGCTCCCGTGATTACCGGAAAAACTTTGACAGGCTGCCGGATTGACGGGCAGGAAGAAGCGGGAAGTCAAAAAACGATCCGAGTGAACTTTGCGACAGCGAAGGGAGAGAAATATAGTTTGACGCTTATCATGAAAGAGAACATGCCATTTGTCGAAGTTCGGGCTGGAGAAGGGGTGGAACGGGTTTCGGTTCGCATGAACAGCCAATACGGTATTGTGCCGGATTTTTTTGCCAATGACCTTGTGTTTGATCCGTCCACGATAAAAAGCTCCGAAATTTATCCGCCTCATGAGCATGTTTTCCTGAATCTTATCGACCAGGGTAATGCGATCCTTATGTGCCTTTGGCCTTCGCAGAAACAGTCTGTAAAGGCTATCATCGCGAATAAGCGACTGAGCCGGATGGAAATCGGTTGTCTAAAGGAAAAAAGGGTATACGTTGCGATTTTAGCCACTCCGGGTATCTGGCATGAAGAAGATACGGCGAAATTCGATTCGCTGAAAGATCAGGCATTGAATTGGGAAACGCCTTTTACCGCGAAGTGGTGCTGCGATTATCCGCGATCGAACGGTGCGACGGATTCTTTCGGAATCGTTCGAAAAGAGGGAAAAAGGTATGATGGATTTTCCTCGATACCAAATAAAGTGACACGAATGGCGTGGACTACTTCCCGGTCCTCGTTCATCTATCCATGCTATTCGGTTGGAAATCGAGTATTTCTGCGAATTCCGTTATTTGCCAATTATGAGGATATTACCTATAAGGAACACGGCCCGATTTTGATTTATCCTTTTGAAAAATTGGACGGAAGTGCTTCACTGCCGATCATTACTCCGATCGATGTGATACGGGTGGCTTTTGCGGATACGCCGGAGGCAGATCTTTATAAGAAGATTCGTGTGGAGTTGTCATCCAAATCTCGCTATCCGCCGACCTGTGGAATTACCGAAAAGGCGGAAAAGCGTTTTGATAACCAGAAAGAGAAGCAGGAAAAAGCTCAAATGATCAAAGAGCTTGCCGCGATGAATAAATTCGTCGAGGTTACGCGGGAACGCATCGAAGAGTACCAGACCTGGGCGAAGGGCATGCAGGAATTTTACAATGCACAAAAGAAAATCCATCCGGAATTGATGGAAATGATAAGTGATTTCGAGAAAAGAAACCAGCAAATAATACAGCGATATGCGAGAGTCAAATCTGAGATGAAGATGCCTTCCGACGCCCGAGTGCTGTCGGATCAGATTGTCGTGTTGATCGACAGTTCCAAGCCGGACAAGGCGGAAACCGTCAAACAGATCGGCCGAAAAATCCGTACGATCGGCGGATGTCAGGATGGGTTGGTCGGGGCGAGTCGTGAAATGACTGCCGCTATACGGCAAAACGCGGGAATCTTAATGGCGGAGTCTCAGAACGAAATTCAGCGAGCATTTTTGCAGGAAGTTCGCGATCGAGCAGCTGCTGTGTTGAAAGTAAATCACGGCATCGAAACCGGGATTGAGCAATCTCGCTGGTAAGTTAGCAAAAAGATATAAGCGATATAAAGGTTATATTTGCATGTTATTTCAGACATGGACATTTGTTGGATTCTTCCTGATATTCTATGCCGTGTATCTTCTGACTCGGCGGACACGGTTTTATATTCCGTGGCTGGTTCTGGCCAGTTATGTATTTTATGGCTGGTGGAATCCATTGTTTTTAATTTTGATTCTGTTTACGACGACGCTGGATTATTTCACCGTGCTGGCCATGGAAAAGACCTCGGTTCGAAAGCCCTGGCTGATACTCAGTCTGGTCTGCGACCTTGGATTACTGGGTTTCTTCAAATATGGTCCGTTTGTGATTGAAAACGTGAACTGGCTCCTGGCCCATATTCATATTCCGCTCACGATTCGAAATCCCGGTATCATGCTGCCGCTGGCCATTTCTTTTTATACATTCCGTTCGCTTACTTACGTGATCGATGTATATCGGGGAACTCTTTCACGAGAAAAAAGTTTCCTTCGGTATGCTGCGTATGTCGCGCTGTTTCCTCAATTGCTGGCTGGTCCGATCGATCGAGCCAGTCATCTGCTGCCGCAACTGCAAACTGCTCCGGCGATTACGCTTCCTATCATTGCAGAAGGAATGTCGCTGTTTGTGGTGGGGATGTTTAAGAAGGTAGCGATGGCGGATTTGCTGGCCATGTATGTAAATCAGCGGTATGACAGTCCTGCCGAACAAAGCGGCCTGGCCGTGGCGAGTGCG
>CAYMXC010000257.1:0-4710 GCA_964394135.1 uncultured Phycisphaerae bacterium | reverse complement strand
AAATCTTTCATCGGCTATCTCCTGTAAATTAAATCGTAAAATTAACTATACTTGAAATAGCCGATTTTCACTAAATGCGCCACTATTTTTCGGTACACCCTCCTCTTTCCTCTTCGCACTATGAACTATTTCTGATGATAATAAACCCTCATATCGGTATAATATTTTGTTTATTTTGTTCTTTGCAAGTAGCGTGGGCTGTGCCCACCTTTCATAGTAAGGTGTGTCGTTACGCACCATGATTAACTGGAGGTTATTAACGAATGCGAGTATTATCCGGCATTCAGCCGTCGGGAAAATTACACATCGGCAACTTCTTCGGTGCCATGAAACAGCACCTTGAGTTGCAGAACGAAAATGAAGCCCTGTACTTCATCGCCAATTATCACGCACTTACCAGCATACACGATAAAGCCCGCATCGCGCGCTATACTCACGACGTGGCACTGGATTATCTGGCTCTGGGCCTTGATCCTCAGAAAGCTATTTTTTTTCGGCAGTCCGACGTCCCCGAAGTCACCGAGTTGACCTGGATTCTTTCCACCATCACTCCCATGGGACTTCTCCAGCGATGCGTTTCCTACAAGGACAAAATCGATCGCGGCCTTTCTGCCGACCACGGGTTGTTCGCCTATCCTGTACTCATGGCCGCCGATATTCTCATCTACAAATCCGATATCGTTCCCGTCGGGAAAGACCAGAAACAGCATGTTGAAGTCACACAGGACATCGCGCAGAAATTCAATTCCACTTTCGGCGAAATCTTCGTCATCCCCAAAGAGCGAATCCTGCAATCTACCGCCGTCGTCCCTGGCATTGACGGACAGAAAATGTCCAAGAGCTACGGCAACACCATTGAAATTTTCGCCGAACCCAAGGTCATCAAGCAGAAAGTCATGTCAATCGTCACAGATTCCACACCCCTGGAGGCCCCGAAGGACCCTACAAAATGCAATGTCCTGGCATTGCTTCGCCTTCTGGCCACTCCCGAGGAAACCGCCGAGTGGGAAGATCGCTATCGTAAAGGAGGCACAGGCTACGGCCATGCCAAAAAACGACTGGTCGAACTTCTCACGGAATTCTTCCGCCCTTATCGTGAAAGGCGCAAGGAACTTGAAAATAATCCTCAGTACGTGGAACAGGTCCTCGTCGACGGCGCCGCTCGCGCACGCGCCATGGCCCGAAAAACTCTCGACGAAGTCCGCCAGGCGGTCGGTTTGAAATACAACGCCGCTGAATTAAGAAATTTGGAATAACATGAACGAAGATTATCGCGTACATCTTGATATTTACAACGGTCCGCTCGATCTACTGCTCTATCTGATCCGAAAGGACGAGGTGGATATCTACGATATTCCCATCGCGGGAATTACCGACCAGTACATCTCATACGTCAATGTTCTACATCAGATGGACCCGAACCTTGCCGGCGAATTCCTCGTCATGGCTGCCATGCTCATGGAAATCAAAAGCCGGATGCTCCTGCCCGTAACGGCCGAGGAGACGGAAGACGGCGAACCGATCGACCCACGCAGCGAACTGGTCCGTCAACTGCTCGAATACAAACGATTCAAGGATGCTGCTGGCTGGCTCTCGGACGCCGCCGAAACCCAATCGCAGAAATTTCCCCGCGTGCCCGTCTTGCCGCGAGCTCAGGGTGAAGAACTGGACATGGAGGATATCCATATTTGGGACCTCGTCGAGGCATTCTCCCGCCTCCTGCAGGCCACTCTCGCCGGTGCAGGTCTTCATCAGGTCGAGAAGGACGATACGCCTCTGGCTCTGCATCAGGAAGACATCCTTGATCGCCTTCAGCGCGAAGGGCCTATGCCTTTTTCAAAAATTTTCGCCGGTAGAACCCGCCGAACCGAAATGATCGGTCTTTTCCTTGCTATGCTGGAACTCATCCGCCAGGGAATGATCCGCATCGAACAGGACGAACCCTTTGCCGAAATCTATGTCTTTCTGAAGGTCGATATGCCGGATACTCCGGCTCAGTCGTCAAACTCGGATGTTTCTTCCGAGCCGCAACCCGATCCGGACCAACAGATTGATACTCCCGCCTCTCCATCGACTGACGAGATTCCCCTGCAGCAGGAGGATGACGAGGACGACCCTGACAAAGTTGATTTGAGCGATATGCCCGAAGTAAAGGAAATCAGGGATATACCGGACACTCAATCGCTATGAACCTGATTCAGAAACAATTTTATGCTTTGGATACGCCTGATATGCCCGGCGAGGTTTTGGTCGAAGGCCGCAACTTCCGCCATCGCCAGACCTTCAAATATGATTTTTTCGCCGCCACAGGCCTCTATGAGTCCGCCGATGCTGCCACGCAGGTCGTGGTAAAAATCTACCGTTGCCGGCGATTCTTCGGGCTTCCGATGCAGTGGCTGGGAAAGCTCTCTGTCAGTCACGAGGCCAGACTCTATCGGATGCTCGACGATCTGCCCGGGATTCCCAAATTTCACGGTTTCGTCGGTCCAACCGGTTTTGCCCACAAGTTCATTCCGGGTCATCCACTGAAAAAAGCCGACACTGTCAATGACGATTTTTTCGACAAACTCAAAATCCTGCTCGAGGAGATCCACCGCCGGCAGGTCGCTTATGTCGATTTAAACAAGCCAGAAAATGTCCTTCTCGGGCAAGACGAAAATCCCTATCTCGTGGACTTTCAGATCAGTTTCACCGCCCAGAGGTTGAAATTTCTGAGGCCCGTTCTGCATCAACTTCAAACGGAAGACTGGTATCACTTTTCCAAGCACAAACGTCGCCTCCGCCCTGACCTTTTGACCCCGGAAGATTACGCCCGCAGCTACAAGCGGTCGATTCCCATTAGAATTCATCGCATTATCAGTATGCCATACTTTGCCGTCCGGCATCTGATCATGGACCTTCTGGATTTGAAACCCGCCGAATAAAAAACGAAATACTAAATCGCAATAGTAAAAATAGAAAGGAAACAACATGGAATATCAGGTTCACAAACTCACAAAGACGATAAAACTCGACGGCGACTGGAACAAGGCCGCATGGAAAAATTGTCCGACCGTTGAAATCAAGAATTTCATGGGCGAGCGGCCCGAACATTTCCCGACCGTCCAGGCCAAAGCAGCTTATGACGAGCGGTTTATCTATGTCATTTTCCGCGTTGAAGACCGTTATGTCCGCGCCGTCGCGAAAAAAACTCAGGATATGGTCTGCCGCGACAGTTGTGTCGAATTTTTCTTCACTCCTGGCACGGATATTTCCGTCGGCTATTTCAATCTGGAAATGAACTGCGGCGGGACTATTTTGCTTTATCACCAGACCGAACGCGGCCAAAACTGCCGAACGGTGGACTGCGATTCCATCGAGGTCTTTCACTCCATGCCGAAAATCGTGGAACCTGAAATCACCGAGCCGACCACGTGGATTGTGGAGTACAAAATTCCATTGGCCCTTCTTGAAAAGTACACACCCGTCGTCAAACCTGCACCTGGCGTAAAATGGCTTGGGAATTTTTACAAGTGCGGGGACGCGACTTCACACCCCCACTGGCTGACGTGGAATCCTGTACAACTGCCCAAGCCGGACTTCCATCAGCCGAGATTTTTCGCCCCGCTGGAATTTGTTTAAAATCCAAAATCAAAAACGTTTACTGAATCAGGCGAGATGAAGTTACATAGGCCTTCACCCGTCGTGCGCGAACATAGTCGAAACCTTCGACCACATGGAAATAGATTTTTTCGTCAAACGCATCAGGAATATTTTTTATGACGGTTTCGAAATCCTGGTGCGAATCGGTAACGGCAATGACGGCATTTTTTCGAGTCAGGTAATTGGCAAAATCATTTGTCGAACCGATCAGGACTTTTTGCCGGCCTGCGTTACGATTCAGATAAAAGATCGTGCTCGGCTCCTGCCAATCTATCAGGACATACGAAGAGTTTTCGTCCGACATCGATTTCATGGTACGTGCGATCTTCGGTCCGATTTTGAAACTCTCGAATGTCGGCAGTGCAAAGACACAGACCGTCGAAACGATCGAAACCATCGTAATTGCAATCGCCCAGAACGAACCGATCAAATTTCGCGAACTTGACGCAGCCAATATGACAATCGCCGCGATCAGGAGCACGCCGGCCAGAATGATCAGCGAGGGTACATATTGACCGAGGAACAATCGATGTGCGACGAACGTCGCGATGCCCAGAAGTCCCCAGATTGTTGCAATGGTCCAGGTCACCGGTCGCCGCCAGCGATTCCAAAACCGCTGCTCTGGTTCTGTGATCCATCGATTGACCGCCATCGCCAGCAGGCAGATATACGCCGGTAAAACGATGAGCCAGTAGTGAATCATTTTCGTCTTCATAATTTCGAGGATAAGTGTCGGGCCGATCAGCCAGGCAAGGAGAAATTTGATGTTTGGATCTCTACGGTTTTGCCAGGTGAACAACGCCAGGGGAGCCAGAAACGCCGACCACGGCCAGGTATCGATCAGGCCTGTCAGAATATAAAATCCTGGAAATCCGCGATGACTTTCGAGCGGGCGGATGATGCGTGCGACGATATCATACATAATGAAGCGGCCTGACATTGCACCGCCAGAAAAATGTTCCGAAAGAATATACCACGGCAGCCCGATCGCCAAGGTAAGCGCGATTCCCCACCACCAGCCGGTGTTTCCAATCCAGCGGCGGGTGCGGTCAAGAGCCATCAGCCAGG
>CAYMXC010000256.1:0-4717 GCA_964394135.1 uncultured Phycisphaerae bacterium | reverse complement strand
CGGTATGTCCGAATTCAAAATAGTATCGAATTTTGAACCCAGCGGTGATCAGCCTCAGGCGATTGATAAGTTGTATGCCGGACTGGTGGAGGGAAAGAAGTTTCAAACTCTTCTGGGCGTCACCGGCTCCGGAAAAACTTTCTCCATCGCTAATGTGATTGCCAGGATAGACCGACCCACGCTTGTCATTTCCCACAACAAGACACTGGCAGCCCAGCTGTATGAGGAATTCCGTGAGTTTTTTCCCAATAACGCCGTCGAGTATTTCGTCAGCTATTACGACTATTATCAGCCCGAAGCCTACATTCCCCAGCGGGATATTTATATCGAAAAAGACGCATCCAGAAACGAAGATCTGGATCGGCTGCGAATGGCCGCCACCAGTTCGCTGATGAGTCGCAGGGACGTAATCATCGTCGCCAGTGTCTCATGTATCTTCGGCCTGGGCGATCCGGAAGATTACAAATCGATGGTTCTGTCGATTTCGCGAGGCGACACCATCGAACGAAACGACATTCTCGCCAACCTGATAGAAATGCAGTACGAACGGTCGGATACCGATCTGCTTCGTGGAAAATTTCGCGCACGCGGCGACACACTGGAGATTTATCCATCCTATGCGGAATATGCCTATCGAATCGAATTTTTCGGCGACCAGATCGACGTGATCGACCTGATCAATCCGCTCACGGGCGAGACGATCAAGTTCCAGCAGAAGATGGTCCTTTATCCTGCCAAGCATTACGTCCTGCCGGAGGATAACATCGCTCGAGCTTTAAAGAGCATCGAGGAGGAACTGGAACAGCGGCTGGTGGAGTTGAATTCCCAGGGCAAATTGCTTGAAGCCCAGCGGCTCAGTGCCAGGACGCGCTACGATATGGAAATGATCCAGGAAGTCGGCTATTGCACCGGCATCGAAAATTACTCCAGGCATCTGTCCGGCCGGCCGGCGGGTTCGCGACCCTACACCCTGATTGATTATTTTCCTAAGGATTTTCTTCTCGTCATCGATGAATCGCACGTAACCCTGCCACAAATTCATGCCATGTATGCCGGCGACCGACACCGCAAGGAAATACTCGTGGAACACGGATTTCGCCTGCCCAGCGCCATGGACAATCGGCCGTTGAAATTCGAGGAATTTGAGCAAATCTGGCAGCAGGTAATTTTCGTTTCCGCTACGCCCGGGCCATACGAAAGGGAAAAATGCGGAGGCGAAGTGGTAGAACAGATTATTCGACCGACAGGATTGCTGGACCCGATCATACGCATTCAGCCGGCTCGAGGTCAGGTGCCGCACCTGCTGGAAGAGATTCAGAAACGTAGAGAGAACAAACAGCGCGTACTGGTCACCACGTTGACCAAAAAACTGGCTGAGGATTTAGCCCGGTACATTCACGAGGCGAATATTCCCTGCCAGTATCTGCATTCGGAAGTGGAGACCCTCGAACGGGTCGAAGTGCTCAAGGATCTTCGACTGGGCAAGTACGACGTCATCGTCGGTGTCAATCTGCTGCGAGAGGGTTTGGACCTGCCGGAAGTATCAATGGTGGCTATTCTCGACGCGGACAAACAGGGATTTCTGCGATCGCCGACTTCGCTGATCCAGATGATAGGCCGCGCCGCCCGCAACGTGGATGCAGAAGTCATTCTGTATGCCGACCAGGTCACTCCAGCCATGTCCCTGGCCATCGAAGAAACCAACCGCCGCCGGACTATACAGGAACGATACAATCAGGAGCACGGCATTACCCCCGAGACGATCAGAAAGGAAATCCGTGAAGGCCTGGAAACCGAAATCACCGCCCGCAAGCTTGAACGCGACGTACTGAATATTCCGGAAGACGAATATGAGCGGGAGGAAATGATCCGGCTGATCGAAAAAGACATGCTTGACGCGGCGGAGGCGATGGAATTCGAACGGGCGGCAGCCCTTCGCGACAAACTGCTCGAACTGCGTAAACAGATAAACAAGCCTGAGTCGCCGCCGATCCCCAACTTGCCGCGAAAAACAATTCCGAAAATCAAACCGAAACCCCGACGAATGAAAAAAACGTGATAAACCAAGTCCGTATGAAATTTCTGAAAAAAACCGCAGGTAACTCGTTAAAATTCTTCGCCACCTGTATTTTTCGTTTCCGGAGGTCTAAAATTATTCGACCCGGCCTCTGGAATAACTATCAAAAAAATGCGATAATGCGATGGTTTCTGTCAAGGAATACTTGCCGTCAACCGGCCGGCATTATATCCTTTATTGGGTTTTTTGGAGCAAAAACGTGGCACCAATTGCCGCAGAAAAAAATAAATTGATCGAAACGATCCAGCTGGAGCTGCTTCCAGTGGGGTGCACCTTCTCCGCAGGCGATCTGGTTCAGGCTGCCGAACCCCTGATCAAACTGGCGGTGAAAGAAGACGCTCCACAACTGGACATGGTGGACGCCCGGCTGATTGTGGACCGTGAACTTCGGGGCGAAGCCAGAATCCTCGCCAACATGGAAGGCATCTTTGCCGGGGGGTGGCTGATCCCGATTATCGCCTCACATTATGACCCGGATTTAAAGGTCGAGGTTATGGTCCGCGACGGCACGCGAGTCAAAGCAGGTCAACTGCTGGCCCGGATTACTGGACTGGTGGCCAGCATCGTCACCGCGGAACGGATCTTTTTGAACTTTCTCTCCCGCATCAGCGGAATCGCCACATACACCGGACGGTGTGTACAGGCTGTGGCGGGTACAAACGCCGTCGTAACCGACACACGCAAGACGCTGCCGGGATATCGCGTACTGGACAAATACGGTGTCCAGTGCGGCGGCGGTAAGAACCATCGCATGCATCTGTGCGACGGGGTCATGATCAAAGATAACCATATTTCCGCAATGAACAAAATAACGATCGCCGAGATGGTCCAGCGGGTACGCTATAGCTTGCAGAACCGCAAGCAGACATTACCTATCTGGGTCGAAATCGACCGGCTGGATCAGATGATCCCAGCCATGCACGGGCGGCCCGACGTTGTCCTGCTGGACAACATGAGTCTGCAGCAAATGCGAATGGCAGTTCAGATGCGAAACGAATGGTTTGAAACCAGCGGCATCGAGTCGCAGCGTCCCGAGCCACTCCTGGAAGCCAGCGGCGGAATCGATCTGAGTAATATCGCAGACGTCGCCCGCACTGGAGTCGATCGAATCGCAATCGGCGCACTGACGCATTCGGCGCCGGCGCTGGATCTGACCCTGGAACTGATACCGGAAATCCCCGCCACATGATTTCACCTGCGGAAAATTCCTTTAATGCCTTTTCCCTGGAAAAGGGGCTTGAAACACGCCTCGTCGGCAAGACGGTTCTGGTTTACGACGAAGTGGACAGCACCAATGATCTGCTCAAACCAATTTTAGCTCACCCGCAATACAACGGACTGGCTGTTTTCGCACGCTTTCAACGCGGAGGCAAAGGTCGCGAGGGACGAACCTGGACCGCCAAACCCGATTCGAGCATTCTCTGCTCCGTGCTGGTCCAACTGGCAGGACGACCGAGTGAACTGTCCGGTCCGATCACACTGGCCTGCGCGACGGCAACGGCCCATAGCGTCGCCCGAACGTTTCATCTGCCGGTGAAAATCAAATGGCCAAACGATATTTACCTCGCTGGCCGAAAACTGGCAGGCATCCTGATCGAATCATCGCAAATTCAGCCTCACACCACCGGTTTCATTATCGGAATCGGAATAAACATCACCCAGCAGCCGGAAGATTTTTACCCGCCGGAACTTCGCCAAAAAGCGATCTCCATTGCCCAGGGTCTCAATCGTCCGGTAGATGAATCGGAGCGTACTTTACTGGCCAGGGAACTGCTCCGACAACTCGATGAGGGAATAGCTCATCTTTGTGAAAAAAAATACAGTCTGCTTCGACATGATTGGCTGACTCTGGCGGGCGGGGCAGATCACCCGGTCATCGTCACACGACACAATGAAACCTTCCACGCCCGCATTATCGACATCGACCATCGAGACAATTCTCTATTGGTTCAAAATCCCGACGGCCTGATCCTTCAGCTGCATCAGAATACCTGCAAAGTGATCGGGTAAGAACTGCCCCCTTATTTTTCATGCCTGCGATAATTGCGCCGACATGATCTCGCGAAAACGATTCAATAGTTTCATCATCTCCGTCTGCTCACCCTCGGAAAGCCCCTTGAGCAAGTCAATGTTGGATGTCAGACGGCGACGTTTGTATTCCTGCTGCGCCTTTTGACCAGTGTCGGTAATCGTCACGTTGACTCGCCGCTTATCGCTGGGATTGATCGCGCAGGAAATCATGGGCTTGTCCGCTTTGTTCTCAAGAGCACGGATGATTCTAGACATCTGCGCAGGCCTAACATCAAGAACCTGCTGCAGTTCACCGACAGTACAAACTCCCTTTTCCACCAGAGTATTGAGAGCAACAAATTCCGCCTCGGTCAAATCATAGGGATCATCTGAACGATTTCGATGGCGTAATGCCCAAAATAAAAAATGCAAATTAAATATCTCCTGAGCAATGACCTCCAGCCTGTCGCGATCTTCCAGATTAGAACCCTTCGGGCGATTCGGAGCCAAAGTCGATACTCCTTATAAATGACTTCGTACAATTATTATCATATAAGATTAATTCACACGTGTCAAATATAATGAAAAATATTTTTCAAAAATCCGACAGGTAAAGTAAAAAAATAACCG
>CAYMXC010000255.1:0-4748 GCA_964394135.1 uncultured Phycisphaerae bacterium | reverse complement strand
CCGGAATTATACCTTTCTCTACGGATAACTACAAGGAGGTAACGGAAAAAATAATAAACCACCTTTCCGCCTCGGGAGGGAGGTGTAAAAGACAGAAATATGATTAAAAATTATCAAAAAAAGTATTTTCTCTGTCGGAATCGTTGCCGATTGAGATTTCCATCTGTACAATACTTGCGTCGGGTGATTTTTACTTTTATTTTTACTTTAGAGAAACAACCGGGGAACTGATGAGGATTGGCCGATGAGTTTTGAGATTTCCGTTCAAGTCATGGAAATGTTTTCACCGTTGATGGGAAAAGTGCCTCGGGCACATCTGCGCTATCTGCTGCATCGGTTGAAGAACGAAAAACCGCATAAGTTCGGCAATCAGATCCGACTTAATACATTTTTTCCGCCGTATCCGTCGGCTGCATTCGATCGTTTTTGCCAGGTGATTATTGACCGCCGACGTATTCCGCTTTCGCTGTACCAGGCTGTCACGGACATCTGTCCGTTCCGCTGCGATCATTGCAGCTATGCCAAACGCGAGAGCGGGAGCATGTCTCACAATCAGCTTATAGATGTCATCGGCCAGATCAAGGCATTGGGCACCTGTACGCTGGGGCTGACTGGAGGCGAACCATTGATGCGGGATGACCTGGAAGACCTGATTATCGCGGCGGTGCCGGAGATGTCAGTCGTTGTCTTTACTACTGGTTTCGGCCTGGACCATGCCCGCGCCAAGCGTCTGGCCGATTCTGGGGTATCGTGCGTGACCATCGGCATAGAATCTTCCAATTCCGAAGAGCACGACGGCGTACGAAAGGCGCGAGGGTCTTTCGCCGATGCTCGTGCGGCGCTGGATATGCTCAATGAAGCCGGCGTTTACACCGCGATTTCCACGATTGGCAAGCGGGAAAAAATCGCCTCAGGCGAACTCGAACGGATATACGAAATGGGAGCGAAGTGGGGAGCGAAGGAGTTTCGGATTTTGGCACCGGTGGCCACGGGTGCGATGGCCAGCTGTGCAGCCTCAATGCTCACTGATGCGGAATACCAATATCTCTACGATTTTCACGCCAGTCACAATTGCCTGCCCGGCGATGGTCCGGCGATTGCAAGCTTTGCATATCTGGAATCTAATTCGCTTTTCGGCTGCGGCGCCGGTTATCACCACTGTTTCATCGACGCCAATGGAAACGTCTGCCCGTGCGATCTTACGCCACTGAGTTTCGGCAATGCTACGCAGGAACCGCTCAGCGAAATATGGGCTCGCATGGGCAAGCATTTTCCCAAGCCCCGATGCGGATGTCTGATGGGCAAAATTGCCCGGGAAAACGATTTGAGTCAATATACTGAATTGCCGTTGCCGCCGGAGAAAAGTTTGCTGTTGTGTCCCAAGACCAACAGTAACGATCCATTACCGGAAGGATATAAGCTATTATTGAATGACAATTGACGCCGATTTGAAATAGCAGAAGTCGGAACTCAAAGGTTTTTCTATTCGTAAATAATCAGATCGTTCGGGCAGGTCGTCAGGTGTTTGGCGCCGGCGGCACCGATAAGCAGCGTATCTTCGATGCCGACCACTCCGATTCCCTGCAAAGCGACTTTGGGTTCCACTGCCAGTACCATTCCTTCCGCCAGAGAATCCTTCATTTTCGGTGCAAGAAAAGGCGGTTCATCCAATTCCAATCCAACGCCGTGGCCGACGAATTTTACTTTTTCCGTGCCCAGACCCATAAATTCGTTGCTGTATCCTAATTCGGCGGCAAGTTTCACGGCGGCGGAATAAACCTCTTCCCAATCGCGGCCCGGGGTTAGCAAATCGATGATCGTCTGTTCGATTTTGACCATGGCCTGATATGCGTCGGTGATTTTTTTCGACGGCTGGCCCCAGCAGAACATTCGGGTCTGATCGACATGATAACCATCGAGTACAAACGCGTAGTCAATGACTACCGGCGTTCCTTTGCCGATAGGATCGCAGCCGGCGCCGCATGGTATGGCCGCGGAGAGTCCGTGACCGACACAGACGCTGTCAAATTTCGTATTGGACAAAGTATTTTGGCCACCGGCACAGACTCCGAAGCCACCCATTTCCATTTCCTTCCATCGGCAGCGAACGATCGCCCCATGGCCGTTCAAGCGAAAGTATTTTTCAATTACGGCGCTGAGCTGCAACTCCGTCATTCCGGGACGAAAACCATCGCAGATGATTTCAGGAATCCGGGCCATAATTTGACCTGCACGGGCCTGAATTTCCACTTCGGTTTTCGATTTGATCATTCTCGCCGTTCGCACATCCCATGAAATATCAACAAGTTCCGATTTTTCGAACAGCCGTTGGAGTCGAACGGCGGAGGCATAGGGAATGGCATCGAGCACCATTCCAATTCGTCCAAATGAGGTCCACCCGTGTCGGCGTACGATTTCCGCAAGATCTTTGGTGTTGTTGAACGTTACAAGTTCAAAGTGCGGAGCTTCGTCCAGGATTCGCTGAATTGCCTTTCTCGCCAGCATCAGCGGCTCGCCAGATGCCGGTACCAGTACATACAGCGGCTGAATCGATCCGGTATAGTAATAAATATCCGCATTCTGACTTAAAATTGCCAGATCAATTTTGTTATGGGTCAGGTGCTGCTGAATTTTTTTGATTCGTTCCGCAATTTCGGTTTGCATAATCAAAGACCTCGCTGATTTACCGAGCTTAAAAAATGGGCTGTTGAAATGTATGAGACTTCCAACAGCCCTGATTTTCCGAAAATGATATCTGGCTTCACCTGGCCGGTTATCTGAACTTATCCGATAAACTCATTGCCGACCTTTCGGGCCCGCGTGGGTTTGTCGAGATTGATGTTCAGATGTACGCCGACTTCGACCAAGATGTTCCAGCCTGCGGCCAGACAGACATATCCCGTCAGATCGTCGACGTCGTTGACTTTCAGGGTCGGGAAGGCGGTGTCTTTCGTCGATACAGCAAAGACTTTCATGCCAACGCCCTTGACAAGGGTGTCGTGTATCTTCTGCCATTCCGCTTCAAAGGGATCGATGAAAATCACGACATCGTTCGGATTCATAACCTCTTCGATTCCGTGCACGGCGTAGGTTCCCTCGAGGAAATCACTTTTCTTGCGTGTGATTTCGTTGGTTTTGAGGGTCAATTCTTCCGCCACACCGTCATTACGGCCGGCGAAATAAATCGTACCCGCATTGGCAATGGCTTCAGTGATGGCTGGATCGATCGGCATCGTCAATGCCGCTTCAAAGGCGTCGCCCAGCTTGTTGAGTTTTCTGTCCAGTGATTTATTGCGGACTTTAGCCATCAGGGCCTGATAAAACAGCGCCTGTTCCGCGACGCTCTTGGTTGCGGCGACCGCATCCTCGCTTCCACAGCTCAGAATGAACGTCTGATTCGCCAGCGACTCGAGCATCGTATTACGATTGGCTGTCAGGCCGAAGAGTCTGGGATGGCCCGCTTTTTTCAGGTTATCGAACAGCCATACGACTTCCTTTGTTTTGCCGCTGTTGGATGCAGCAAACACAACGTGTCGAGTCAGATCGTATTCGCCGGCCTGTCGAGCCCCGTCTGTGGTCAGGGCTGTGCTCATACCAGCTCGGAAGGCGTAGGTCATTGCATTCTTGGCTGGAAAGATTCGGCTTGAGCCTTCGCCAGTGAAAAACAAACGTCTGGTCTTTTTAATTTCCGCCACGACGGTGTCGGCGTTTTCCAGTTTGAAGTTCCGCAGAATCCGCGGGGTTTCCATCATTTCTCGCACAAGCGCATACTGCGCATATCGTTGTTCCTTGTTCATGACCTTACTCCATCTCCATCTAAATTAAGTTTTAAAGTTGAAATTTGTTATAAGCCAGCTTCGTGTATTGGGGCAATTCTCCAATCAGGGGTCGCAGATAATCCAGAAATGCGTCCGTCACGAAATTGCCTTCCTTGTTAATAAATTCATCCGGCATGGGCCTGGCCCGAACCGCGACATCGTGCAGCGGAATCGTTCCGGTGGTGCATTTTCCGGCATTGCCCGGCTCTCGCACCAATGTGACCATCAAACCCGTTTTGCCTTCTTTTGCCAGTTTCACTGCCGTTTGACCACAAAGATATGCTTCTTCGATGTCTCGTTCGACCGTTCGGTCCGCCGCGCACATCGGCAATGATTCGGTTACCTGAAATTCGCCGCGAAATTTAAATTCGTCGCAGATCATACGATGCAGCATCATAGCTGCGCTGGTGCCGCCCATCGCTCCGAACTCGACGTTGCGGAACTGATCGGTGGTTCGCGATGCCGACACTGGGGTCTTATCGGCGTAGGTAATGCCTTCGCCACAAACAATCGACACCCAGCCGTAGGCTTCATAGCAGCGTTTCACGTCGGCCAGGAATTTTTCCCGATCAAACGCGCGCTCCGGGAAACAAATGATGTGCGGGGCATCGGAGATATCTTTCTTGCCTGCCGCTGTCGCGCCCGGAAGCCAGCCTGCCTCGCGCCCGATGCACTGGAAAATCACGAATTGATCGACTTTGCACATGTCCCGGGCCAGAACGCCGGCCTGCATAACCGACAGAGCCATAAAGCGAGCCGCACTGGGAAAGCCGGGGGTATGATCGGTGCCGAATAAATCGTTATCCACCGTTTTCGGAACACCGATACCGACCATATCGTAGTTTTGCGTTTTTGCGTAGGCTTCAATTCGATGGATGGTGTCCATCGTGTCGTTTCCGCCGATCAAGAAGACGTAGCGGATGTCGAATT
>CAYMXC010000254.1:0-4778 GCA_964394135.1 uncultured Phycisphaerae bacterium | reverse complement strand
CACAACGTCTGGGACAGCTTGCTTTGACTCTGCCCCGCCATGGTTTCGGGCATTTTGCGGCTCGAATCAAACTTCGCCGGTATATTCCATGGTTCGGCCTGTTTCGGACTGGCAAAACACTGAAGACACTGGAAGGAATGGAACCCTCGCTGGGAAAACATCTTGTATCCATCTGCGAGGAACTGGGGCCCACGTTTGTCAAACTGGGCCAATTGCTGAGTTCACGGCCGGACATCATTCCGCCCGATCTGATGGAAGATTTACGTGTTCTTCAAGACCGGGTTACTCCGTTTCCCACGGAGCAGGCCTATGAGATCATCCGCCAGAACTTCAAACGCGATGCCAAGGATTTGTTTTCCGAAATCGAGCCTGTTCCCCTGGCCAGTGGGTCAATCGCTCAAACCTACGTCGCCACGACGCGCGATGGACAGAAGGTAGTGGTGAAAGTTCGCCGGCCGAATATTGATCACGTGGTCAAACTCGATATGTATCTGCTGAGGCGTCTGGCAATCAACGTGGAGCGGCACGTTCCGGAACTTCGCGCCTATCGTCCGACCGCCATCGTTGAGGAGTTTGCACAGACAATCACTCGGGAAATGGATTTGCTCAATGAGGCTTCAATCACCGATCGCATCCATGAATTTTTTAAAAACGATCCCAATATTATCATTCCGGCTGTCCGGTGGGATCTGACTACCAGCCAAGTCCTGACTCTGACATTCGTCTCCGGCAGACATTTTCACGACGTTCTGAACGATCCAAATATTGAACTGGACCGAACAAAACTCGCGAGAACAATTCTGGAAACGTTTGTTCGGCAGGTGTTGGAACTGGGGGTTTTTCATGCCGATCCGCATCCTGGAAATTTGTTGATCATTCCTCCGGATCGTATCGGCCTGGTCGATTTCGGCATGGCGGGCCTGCTCGACCGGCAGCGGAACATTTCCTTTCTGATGCTTTTGACGGCATCGAAATATCGATACATGGACATGATCGTCGATATCCTGGCCGAGATGAATTCCCTGACGTCGGAAACCGACGTCAATCTGCTCAAGCGTGATCTGGCCATTTTGTTGGACAAGATTCAGGTTTTGCCCCTGCAGCAGATGAATTTCAACATGATCTACAACGAGATTGCCGCCCTGGCACGAGCACACCATGTAATCCTGCCTCGCGATTTCGTCATGGTCGGCAAGGGGCTGGGATCGTTGGGCGGTACAGCCATGATTCTCGATCCCAAACTCAATCCGGCTGTTATCGTCACCGAAAAGGTCCGCGATGCGCTGAAGAAACTTATCGGGCGGGAGAGTTTCAATCGCGAACTGACTATGGCCGCCTGGCACGGTGGGTTGCTTCTGAAGGATATGCCCCACCAGATTCGGGAATTTTCCCGCAAGCTTCTGCGCGGGCAATTGACGATACAGACCGATATTCCGCAGATGGACAATCTGATCCGGGAACTGGATCACTCGAGCAATCGGCTTTCCGCAGCCATCATCGTGGCCGCAGTTATCATCGGCTCAAGCCTGATTTTCAATACGAACGTCGGTCCTCACTGGTACGGGTTTCCGTTATTAGGCTTGATTGGATATCTCGTTGCAGGCATAATGGGTTTGTGGGTGGTTCTGGGCATCATGCGCAGCGGCAAATTGTCGTGATGAGGCTAATTCGCCGCATCAGCCCAGGCCTTCCTATAATATTTCTTAAGGCAGGAATTTTATTTTTATTTTGATTTCAGATGAAAGGCGCAAGCAGTGATTGTTCTGATCGACAATTACGATTCATTTACCTATAACCTCGTTCAGCGAATCGGAGAGCTGGACCGGCAGATCGAGACACGAGTTTTCCGTAATGATGAAATTACGATCGAACAGATTGAATCGCTCGGTCCCGATCGTATCATAATTTCCCCCGGGCCATGCACGCCGAAGGAGGCAGGCATCAGTAACGACGTCATCCGTCATTTCGCAGGCAAGGTGCCGATCCTCGGCGTATGCCTGGGCCATCAGTGTATCGGTCATGTATTTGGCGGCAAAATCATTCGGGCAAAACGAATCATGCACGGAAAGACCAGTGAAATCAGCCACAACAATGATGGCATCTTTCGCGGGTTGACCAATCCCTTCACAGCCACCAGGTATCACAGCCTGATGGTCGAAGAGGAAAGCCTGCCTCAATGCCTGGAGATTACTGCCCGCACCGTGGACCAGAATGAGCTAATGGGCCTGCGTCACAGGCAATTCAAGGTCGAGGGAGTTCAATTTCATCCGGAAAGCTTTCTGACCGCCGAAGGCTACAAGATCCTGGACAATTTTCTGAAGTTATAAAGCCTATAATTTTCAACAAGAAGGAGTTTTATATGACCAATGAAAAAACGTTACGTGAAAAAGTGGATGAAGTATTAGCCACCGTCCGCCCGGCACTGCAAGCCGATGGCGGTGATGTGGAATTGATAGATGTTGATAACGAAGGTGTGGTTCAGGTTCGGCTCCAGGGCGCATGCGGATGCTGCCCCATGGCTCAAATGACCTTAAAAATGGGCATCGAACGCCACCTGAAATCCAAAGTTCCGGAAGTCAAGGAAGTCGTGGCGGTTAACGATTCCTGCGCATAAAAAGATGCCGTTACGCAGACAAGATCGCCCGATCCAGCCGCCCATAAGGACGGGGGGATTGTTGAAGATGTCGGTTTTTGGAAATTTATTCGAGCATGCGCATAATCACAACGATTCTTTGCCCCATAAATCGCATGGGCCTCACGGTTTGGTCGATCCGATCACGCTGACCAGCGCCCGTGGAATGTGGGCGACCCAATGGTCGTTTTTCGCCCTGGTTCTTACGGGGATATTCCAGTTTGTTGTAGTGATCAAAACCGGCAGTGTCGCCCTTCTAGCCGATACCGTTCACAATTTCGGCGATGCCGCCACTGCAATACCCCTCTGGATCGCGTTTGCACTGGGCAATCTGAAATCTACCCGACGGTTCACTTATGGCCTGGGGCGTTTGGAAGATTTAGCAGGTGTTGCGATCGTTCTGATCATTCTTTTCAGCGCGGCAGTTGCCGGCTATCAAGTCGTTCATCATCTGCTGTATCCGCAAACTATCGAGAATGTCTGGGCCGTTATCCTCGCCTCGCTGGTAGGATTTGTCGGCAACGAACTTGTGGCGAAATTCAGAATTCGAATAGGCAGGGAAATCGGCAGTGCTGCACTTGTGGCCGACGGTTATCATGCGCGAATCGACGGCCTGACCAGCCTGGCTGTGCTGGCCGGTGCTGTTGGCGTTAAGCTGGGGTATCCGCTGGCCGATCCCATCGCCGGTTGTATTATCACTTTGATGATTCTGCATATCGTCTGGGATTCCGGGAGGACTGTTTTTATTCGCGTGCTTGACGGGATCGACCCCGGCGTCCTCGATGAAATCCGCCATGCTGTAAGTCACGTCAAGGGAGTCGAGAAAACCACGGAAGTTCGCGTCCGCTGGCTTGGACATCGGCTCATAGCTGATATCAATATCGCTGTCGACCCGAACCTGACCGTAAACCAGGGACACGAAATCGCCAATGACGTCCGCCATCAGCTACTTCATCATCTGCGATATTTATCCAATGCCACGATTCACGTCGATCCGACAACTGCCGCCGGCGAGGCGTTTCACAAGATCGAAATGCACGCCCATGATCAACTGCCGCCACATTCGCATTAATCGCAGATGGGACCGGCAGTATTTATACACTGAGACATCTGTCGCATCCGGCGCATAAAAAAAGGAAGCTGAAGATTCAGCTCCCTTTTGATTTCCGAGATGCAGCGAAGTTACCTGCCTCGACCGCCGAAACCACCACGACCGCCGCCGCCATGGCCGCCCCGGCCACCACGACCACCGGCGCCACCGCGATCTTCGCGAGGTCTAGCTTCGTTAACGGTAAGTGCCCGGCCACCGCATTCCTTGCCGTTCAGAGCGGCAATGGCAGCCTGTGCTTCGGCATCGTTACTCATTTCGACAAAACCGAAACCTTTGCTACGACCGGTCATCCGATCGGTAATAACCTGAGCACTCTCCACCGTTCCGAAAGGCACGAACATCTGTTCGAGCGCTGCGTTATCTACATCGTAGCTCATGTTACCCACATACAACTTTTTGCCCATGATCTTATCTCCATACAGGCATCTAAGACCTTCTTTTTACTTTCAAGGTCTCAATGAAAGAGGCCAACATTTCGGCCCAAAAGGTTAGACCGGACGATTGAGAGAATCGGATCGGACAAACAGACCTGTCGCATAACTGACTCGTTCGACTGACTAACCAAACCGAATTATATCCATCGCAAATATCCTTGTCCAGAATATAAAATAAATGATTTATCCTGTTAATGGACGGATTTTGCTAAATTACTGCATACGGAATACTTATGCAAGTGCTTGCATCACAAAGACCTACTTCCCTGTCAACTCATTGAGGGCATTTTGCAGTTCAGCAAGCGGAGTCAATCCAACCAGCTTTTTCTGTGGCTGACCGTCCACAAAAATAATAACGGTAGGAATGGCGCTGATGCCGTAATTCATAGCTACATTCTGCGCCTTGTCTACATTGAGCTTGGTAATCTTGGCATTGTCACCTGCGGCCTGAGCCAATTGTTCCATAATGGGCCCCATGGCCCTGCAGGGACCGCACCACTCGGCCCAAAAATCGACTACAACCGGCACTGTCGCCTCAAGAACTTCTGCCTGGAAATTATCTTCAGTTAATTCGATTATGTTGCCCGCCATAGAATTCCTT
>CAYMXC010000253.1:0-4789 GCA_964394135.1 uncultured Phycisphaerae bacterium | reverse complement strand
CTGGCTGAGCCTGCTGGGGCGGGTGGAAAATGTCATTCCGGTCGCCATTTTTCTGATCAGCCTGTTAAGTTTCGTTTTTGCGTATATTCCCATCTGGAAAAGCAAATGGCGATGGCTTCACGCCTGGCCCGGAAAACTGGACAATCTGACAAAAACCTATCATCCACCCGGCGGACTCATCACGAGCATTACCGCACTTTCACTTTTGGTTTTTTTCCTGTGTTTGTGTTCTTTGAATACGGCGACGGCGTTCGCGAGCAGTTTTTTGATGGGGATTTCGCTTCTGGCGCTGATTCATTACGAGTATCGTTCCGAGGGTGCCCTTGCCGCGATGGTTTTGATCACTCAGTCCATGGTGTCGCTGTTTCTGGTACTGACAGCGGGGTCGGGGCATTCGGCGCCGACACTGCTCAATCTGATTCTTATTCCGCTGTCCTACATGGCGTTCCACTGGATTTGGCTGGGGCGGGTGTGGGAGCAGCAGATCATCGACGGCCGACCGCTGTCTACCTCAGCACGCCTTGTGCCTCTGACGCGGCACGTTGGAATCATGATGCTGGGGTTTGCCACGGTATTGTCGATCAAACTGTCGCTTTGGCCGCTCATGCCACGCGTTAGTGAACTTGACAATCATCTCAACCGCTTTATCCTTCTGGGCCTGGCCTACGCGATTCTCCTGACGAGTAATCTCTGGATTGCCTCACGGATGAAATTGCCCACCTTGGGCGTGCTGGCGGGTCTGAACGGGTTTTCCGCGATCATGGCGTTTGTGGCGCGTTTCCCGTTTTTTTTTCATCGAATTTTTCATCCCCACTGGAAGATCGCCGTCGCTGGCTACATCCTGCTGGTCTTGCTGATAGGCTGGATGCTTCGAAATCGAAGTATCAGCCGCGAACCTCGACAATAACTTTTCCTGCTCCTGCGGTTCCATCCGAATCAGCTCATACTTCATCGATTTTCATTTCTGGTAAAAGGCTGAACTTGTGCAGGAAACCGTGTACAATATGGTCGTGTTTGTCATAGCGAGAAAATCATGAAACGAATCAGAGAATTAATAGTTCTGCTTGTGGTGATTTTGTTTGGTGCGAGTTGTTCGCAGATTCCGGGTCACCGGCCCGGTGTCGGCCTTAAAGGTCAAACTCGAGCATGGAAGATGCACGGCTCCGATCGCGAGAATTATTTTCAATATCTCGATTCGAACGGCAAAATTGAAGCCCTGGCTTTCGACGACAACCGGGACAATGTACCAGAAGTTCGGGTGGACTTCCTGACGGTGGGGTCCGATGCGTCCGTTCCGCATTATGTAATTCTGCTGGATGGAATTCCCTACGACCTGGTCAAACAGATGTACGATGAAGGCTATTTTAGGCTGTTTTATCAGCCGAGCAAAATGGTCAGCGTATTTCCTTCAAACACCGATGTCGCATATGCTGAATTGTTCATGCCGGGGGAACTTTTGGGCTTTGAGGCGTCCTATTACGACCGATCTACAAAAAAAATGTCCAAAGGCGATGATGTTTATCTCAAGGGTCTCAACGAACCCTGGGCCAAATCTGTGACGTATCGTGCGCCGATGTGGCTGGACCCGATCGGATATGTGAATCCGGATATGGTCTTTACCCACGAATTGTTGGCGATCGAAAAAATGATCGACAAACACCCATCGGGGACAGCGATCGGCTACTTCGTAGGCACGGCGAATATGGGAACGCGACAGGGCTCGCAGGGATTTCGCAAATGTCTGGAAAAAGTCGATCGATTATGTGAAAAGGTGGTCTATGAGCGGCGTGGGCGATGCCGAATCACGATTTTGTCGGATCATGGCCATAATCTTACGCCGTCGAAATACTTCGATATTACCGGCGCTCTGAAGGACTGCGGTTTTCGTGTGACCGACCAGCTTTGCACTTATGGCGACGTGGTGTGCATTCAGTTCGGTCTGTTAACGTGCAGTGCTCTTTATACCGATGAACCTGCGACGGTAGCGGAACGGTTGATGAATTACAGGCAGCTGGAATTGGCGATATATCCTCAGGAGATCGACGGCCAGCGGCGAATTGCGGTGCGGGATGCGTCCGGATTGGCCTTTATAGAAAAAGACGGCGACCGATATCGGTATGTTATCGTCAAGGGCGATCCGCTAAAACTCAAACCGATTCTGGCACAACTACGCCGCAGCGGCAAGGTTGACAGCCGGGGAACGATCGACGATCGGGCATTATTTGAAGCGACAGTGAATCATGAATATCCCGATCCACTGGCACGCATCTGGCGGGCCTTTGATGGTATGGTGAAATATCCGCCGGACCTTGTTGTGACGACGCAGGACGGGTGGTTCTGCGGAAAGCCGAGTTTTGCGAGAACGGTTAATGTCGCCAGCACCCACGGTTCGCTGAACTATCTCAATTCAATGACGTTTGTCATGTCCACGATGAAACCGCTGCCCAGGGCGATGCGGATAACGGATATTCCGCGGGAAATTAAAATCTGTCAGTAAATCAGGAAAAAGTAAATATTTGAAGAGGGAGGCGGCCATGGAAAAGGGTAAGGAAAAAATGCATCCTGCAATGCTTTGGGAGAAGGCCAATGGGGATACGGTTCGATGCCGTCTTTGCCCGTGGCGGTGTTTGATTTCCGAAGGGCAATCGGGGCGATGCCAGGTTCGTCGGAACGTTGGCGGGGAGCTTTTCAGTTTGAATTATAATTGGGTGATCGCGGCCAATGAGGATCCGATCGAAAAAAAACCGCTCTTTCACTTTCAACCCGGCAGTGTCAGCTTTTCCGTCGCGTGTGTTGGTTGCAATTTTCAGTGCGATTTCTGTCAGAATTGGCAGATTTCGCAGATGCCGGTTCAGCAGGGCCGAATAGCGGGGGAGCAGATTTCACCAGCAGAACTGGTGGACCATGCTCGTCGATACGACTGCCGGTCGATTTCCTACACGTACACTGAGCCGACCATTTTTTTCGAGTTGGCGTATGACACAAGCAAACTGGCACACAAAGCGGGCTTGAAAAATGTTTTTGTGTCCAACGGATATATCACAGTCGAAGCCCTCCAGACCATCGAACCCTATCTCGACGCGATCAACGTGGACCTCAAGGCTTTTTCCGAGGAGTTTTATCGCGACGTATGCCATGGCCGGTTGGCACCGGTGCTGGAGTCGCTCCGCTGGCTGGCAAAGAGCCGCATCTGGGTGGAGGTGACCACACTGGTCGTTCCAGGCCGGAACGACAGCGAGAAGGAACTCAGCGATATCGCCCATTTTATCGCAGAAGAAATGGGGCCGCAGGTTCCATGGCACATAAGTCGATTTCATCCTGATTATCATATGACGACTGTTCCAGCCACGCCGATGGCGACGATCGAAAAGGCCTTGACCATCGGGAGTAAAACGGGACTGCGCTACTGCTACGGGGGCAACATTCCTGGCCATGAGTCGGAAAATACATGGTGTTACCAGTGCCATAAGCCGCTGATCGAGCGTCGCGGCTATACCATCTTGAAAAATTCGATTGTTGGCGGTAAATGCCCGAACTGTCAGGCGGCCATTGACGGAGTGGACCTGAGCTGATGCAAATTTTCTCCGATGCAAAATTCTAGCTGAGAAATGAAAGCAGCTTGATGCCCATTTTCTGATCGGGCAGACGTTTGGCGTCGATATCAAGAAGTTCGATCATCACGATCTCCAGGGTGCAAAAGACGTTCGCTCCGCCGCGAGGACAGCCGACCAGGGGCGAATCGCCTCGCCCGAAGGCCATATGAATGTGCATCTGCGGCCCAGTATCGTCCCAGAAGATCGTTCCCGTTCCCACGACTTCGCGGGCGTCGTCGAATTCGCGGAAGTCCGGCTCGATGGCTCCCTTCGGATTTTTCGGCCCGACGACCACTTTTGCCTTGCGGACTCCGCCGACCGCGATGACTGCGGCGCATTGAACGTTTTCTTTCCGAGCCACTTCCTGAACGCAGGCGTAAACGTCTTCGCCGTCGCTTAAGGTTAATACGATGGTGCGTCCCAATCGGCCTGTTCGATAATCCATTGGTTTCTCTCCTTGCCGGCATACGGTGCCAGCGACTTGAGCCATTCCGCGTAAAAATAGGGCAAATGATGTTTGCGAATGAAACATTTTAACTCAGCCAGGGCCGATTCGTAAAGACTCTGAGCGTCGTAACCTTCGGGTGGACGACAGAAATACGTTCGACAGCCGATGGGACGCAGTTCGCGAATAGTACAGCCGATCCGATCATCGAGCCATGGGCAGCGGGCGGCGACAATCGCAGGGACCTGATCGACGTGTATGAGCAGATAGGTCAGTTCGAAATTTGTCGCGAACAAACTCAGTCCGCTGACGCCAAAATCGCAGCATCGTCGGCAATTGCCGCAATTTCCCTGTGTCTGACCGATTTTTTCATCCAGCCGATGATAGAGCGAGCGGAAGAATTCGGAAATCTTGTCCCGCTTCAGCATGGCGATTCTTTCAGGACGGCGAGAATATCGTCGTAATTGAAAAATTTGCCGCGATTAACCCCAGGGCATCTGCTGGTGCGTTCGAGCCACGCTTCCGGACTTATGAGGTTGTGTTTCCAGAATGGCCAGGTTTGGCATTGCTGTGGTCGCACGGAATAAACCTGGCAGCCGAAGCCAGTCGGCGTTCGCTGCAGAAAAACGCAGTCATAATTGGGCATTTCGATCAGGCTGACTCGCCGGCCGACACGCGTGAGATATTTTTTTGAAATGTCTTCGGGGGCAAGCTTCAGAAAATCAGCCATTCGGAGAATTTCCTCGTAGGT
>CAYMXC010000252.1:0-4873 GCA_964394135.1 uncultured Phycisphaerae bacterium | reverse complement strand
AGTAGAAAGACCAAATGCAAGGCCAAGCTCTCGATAATTTCGATAATGGCCGGTTTCCCAGGCTTCCAACATTTTTTGATCCCTTTTGGCAATCGCAGGGTCATTGGGTCTACCTATTTTTTTCTTTGTTTTCGGCTGCTCTTGTTCGTCTTCGAAAAGTAACGCCGGGGTAAGATGTTTCCCATGTAAAATCATATTGAGCAGGGTATGCTTCTGGGGTAGTCCTTTGCGAATATCTTCTGCATGTTGCCGAATTTCTTCGCTGATCACATGGTTAACCTGCCTAGCATGTCGATAGTAAAGATCATAGATTTCTGATATCGCAACATCCGTAGATTTCCCAAGAAAACGGGCAACTGTTAAAAGATCAGTTCCAAACTTTTTAGTAAAACTGTCTTTCGTCATACTTTCTATGTTGGTTGCCAATCCCACGACACCCGCAGCCATACCCTGAACCTGAACCTTTTCACTAATTCCCGTAAAAAACTCTATCGCATAATGAAAGTCAGGATCATGCTCCTCACACTTCGCCGCCAGTGTCGCGAATCGTCGATCGATGCACTGCGAACAGGTTCCGCAATGAGTATGAGGATTTTGGTAAATCGAACCCGCGCAACTTCGTGTCTGCTCGATATGAGGTTCATGATGTAACTCTTTCAATCGTTCCACTACGTCGGTTTTTGTCATTCCAAAATACGGATTGCCAAGGTAGAAGTTCTTATCAAGGAGTTCCGAAATCAATGAAGAAAATTTACAAAGAAATTTCGGATGAGTTGAACGGGTTCGCCGGGCCTGGGGTGTTTGCTGGTCAAAAGGCAAATTGCAACTCACAATTCCATTCTCATAAAAATTCACCCGGTCCAGCCCGAACATATACGCAATCACCGTTCCAAGCGATGCAAATAAAAATGATCGGCTCCGCTGGCTGGTTTCATGGGTTAATTGCTTATCCTTGTTAATCTTAACTTGAACATGAAACGGTTTGTTTCCCGACGGGGCTTTATCACTGATGTATTCATAGAGTGTCTTTTGCAGCGATTGAATCTTCCCGTTCGATACATGACTGACCAGAACGGTCTTTCGATTATTCCCGATAATCGCATCAATCGCGCCGGTAAAAGAATCCAATCCGCCGGAAAAGAGGGCAATTTCGTCCGGCTTGAAACTTTCATCCTCTTTTTCGCCATACTTCATAAAATTCGGTTCTTTCCCAGCGTTCATGGGTTTGAAATAAAACTGATACGTATCCCCGGAAACGAACGAAAGGGTTTCCTCTAAACACTTCGTTATGGATGATCGATTCCACCGGTCATATTCCCGGACCGGAATGTCGAGTCTCAGTTCACGGTTCCACTTCTGGGCATATTCAACCTCTGCAAGCCCGCCGCGACGAATTTTCTGATCGGCACAATAAACATATGTCGCAATTTCTAGCAAATCTTTCATCACATCAGGAATATTCTGAACCATCTTCCGGCTGATGGCTTCCATATCCATGTGAATCATTCCCCTGTCTTTTCCAAGCTCGAAACGATGTACATCATAACCGCTCGGTTCATGCGACCGTACATTTCCGCAGAGGAACAGATACTTTTTGCTATTCATGGCTGCTCCTCTGCTTGAGTTCCGCACGAATTTTCTTTATCGCCACAGGCAAAAATCGAGTCCTGATATTGGTCAAATCCAAATTTCCCCGATAATCCGCAGCCGATGGCCAGCACCCCGAAAACTCTTTGACAATTCTTGCCGTCTGCAAGCAATGAAGCGATAGAGAATGCTTGAAAGCGTCGCATTCCTGAACGTTTTTGAATGTTTGATTTTGCCCGATATGATTCGGCAACTCCCGGCTGAGATGATAATCCAGAAATCGATTTAAAAACTTTCCAAAAAAGGTCTGCCCGACACGACCAAACTCTTTCGTGGTAGAATACTTTTTCAGTTCTGCTTGGGTCGTTTCCTTGCTCACTCCGAAAAGGTTTCCGGCCGCACTTCCAGCCAGTTCCATCAGCGTATCCACCGCCGATTGCCGGGCCATTTCCGCAAGATCGGTCCGTTTGCCTTGATCTCGCAACTGTCGATCAAGCGAATCATCAAATCCGCTTACCACGTCCAAAAGCGAAGCATCGGGCGAAACGGAAATTCCGATTTCCCTCAAACCGGCGTCAAAATCCTTTTCTTTAGCCGCATAGATGGTCTTGATCAGAAGAAAAATAGTCTGCACTATCCCCTCATCGCTTTTGGCCAGTTCCAGCCCTTTTTCCGCCGCCTCAGCAGTTTTATCGGCAATCAACCCCGGATCATCGCTGAATCCCAGCAGGCTGATGACTTCCTTCCACCGCTTCGTCTTCGGCAATACCCCTAACCGTATATGTCCCATTCCAACACCCCATCATGTGACAATACAAACATGTTATTCATTCAGGAACCAAACCGCCGCCCTCTTTGTGAGTTCTTGGCCCTGTCCGGATCAGGACCGCACCCACGTGCTACATAACAGCATGACCCGGTTATTAGGTGACTTGAGAACAGCGGTTCAATCCCTAATTCTCATCCGCTTTATCCGTTAGCCTCAAACTATGTCATGTGTTGTATACCCTTGCCGATATATTCTCGAATGCTGTTTGCACGTCCTTTCGAGTCAACACCGTGTCGTAAAGCCCGATGTCTTCCCCTTCGTGTCTATTGATTCCTGTATAGCTCAAGCTGTTATCTTCGTATCGCTTGAACTTAAAAACCGCATCATTCATCAATCCGTTATTGAACAATCCAAGGCTGACCAGTAATTCAAAATCCTTTACGGTCAAACCGGTTACTTTTTTGAAAAGACCAGGTTCCAACTGCGTGATAACATCCTTGAGACACCGTTCCCGATAATCCGTCAAATACATGAAAATCGGTATGCGAGTCGCAAATTTGATGAGCTTTTCCTGTATCTCTTTGCGTTTGCTCTTGTATTCCTTTTCTTCTTCGGTTAATTCCTTTTTCTCTTTAGCGGAAAGCTCTTTGTCATTGGCTTCCTTCTTTGCTTTTTTCACCGCCTCAGATTTGTTGATAATGGTTTCAATATCCTGATTCAGGTTACGAAACCCTTCGATGCTCATGAGTGCACTCATCGCGTCTTTGTTATTCATCAGACGCTGCAAGGTGTTGTTATCCACATTCACCAGCAACGCGCTCTCCCATCGCCGGGCCAGCAAGGTTGCTGTTGTGCCGCTCATCGCCATTTCCAAAATGCCCGCCGCGTCGATCTGCTCCATCGAACTACCGTCATACGCCAACACGGGAAGGAAACGAATAAACTCTTCCACTTTCTTTTCCGGATTGGTTTCATCGACATTCAAACGGCAGCTATAATCGGCAATCTGTCGCAACGCCCGGTCCGGCGCAAAGTCAAAGACATAACATTCTTTTTTGATGATTTCCTCTCGATTCGGCGAAGTCCCATCAGAATTTCTGATCGTCCACGGCGATTGTACCCGAAATGCCGCCTGAAAATACGTTTCCGGACTCGATGAATTCCGCAGCATGAATATGCCGGTCCAGGGCTTGACCGTAACACCCGTGGTCAACTTCCCGCAAGAAAGAGTAATCGTCTTGGTCTTCAGCGGATCATCCATCGCTTCCTGTACAGGCCCAAGGGCTGCCACACCAATTCCAGCATTGTTCCCCGCTGCCACAATCACCTGATAATCGTGATAAAATTTATTCTGCCGTTTTGCCAGCAGGTTTCGCATCGCATGACACGATGCGATACTTGGCAAAAACCAGAATGTATGGGATAGCACGTTCAACAAGCGTACATCTGAAAACGGCATCGGCGGCTTCTGTGCCCCAAGTTTCAGGTTATCAATACTGGTCGGCAAAAATGCCCCGCGAATCAAATCCAGCCATTTCTGAACCTCGTCCTGATAGGTAAACTTCGCATGTTCGCCCACGCCGCTTGCCGAAAAAAAGACATTCAAGTCAAACTCATTGAACTCCCCCTGCATGGCGATTTCCCGAATCGCATCCGGCAGTTGATAAGTCAAGAGTACCATGCGGGGCAACGACGCATATGGATTATCCTTGCCGTTCCACTCCGCTTTGGCCCGCTGTTCGTCCGAATACGTCCAGTTGAAAATCTGTTCCTCAATAAATTCGCCAGAAGCAATCGCCCGAAACGGTGTGCCGGAAAGATACAGATACCCCTTTGTTGTAATCGGCATGATTTCTTCGTCAAAATCCTCAATCCCCTCGCCGTTGCCGAAATCAGCTTCCTGTTTGTCTTCCGATTCAAACAAGTCTTTGGCATTCTCACGCCATGCACCAAAATGATATTCATCCAGAATCACACAATCCCAGTTCGTCGCATGAACCCATTCGTTTTTGGTCTTGATGCCGCCCGTGCTTTTATTTTTGCCCAGATAATCCTGAAACGACCCGAAGCAGACAAACGGTTTTCGTTTGTTCACATCCTTATACGACAGTCCGCCCGGCGAGATAAACTGCCAATCCTTGAAATCGACATGGCATTTCAAATCTTCTTCCCACGCGCTCTGTACCGCCGGTTTGAAGGTCAGCACCAGCACCTTCCGCCAGCCCATTTTTTTAGCAAGCTGATAGGCCGCGAACGTCTTGCCGAACCGCATCTTCGCGTTCCACAAAAAATGCGGGGGCTTATCGCCATTTTCCTTTCGAAAGTTCTTGAAATAAGCAGCAGTCTTTTCAACCGCAGCCAACTGTTCCGGCCTCATTTTGAAATCCAACGAACGGTTTTCCTCTTTCATCTGTCCGGTTCGGACGGCAATAACCGCCTCTCTGACCCGATCCACAGAACAACGAAACCATTCCCCATCCGGATTTTTGATACCGACATACCGCAAATAACGATGAA
>CAYMXC010000251.1:0-4938 GCA_964394135.1 uncultured Phycisphaerae bacterium | reverse complement strand
ATTTTTAATAACTGGGGCTTCTGCCATATTTTCTGGCAGATTTGTTTTTTTCATTCTCGCGAAGGCAGGGATCCAAACGTGGCCTGCCAGCTAATAATAAAAGAAATTTATCCAGCGACTTGAAAGTCGCTTCTGGATTACCGCCTTGGCGGGAATGACAGGAAAAAGAAAAGATAGTTGGCACAGCTTACCCTACCAAAGATGGCGGGTTCACGACCGCCCTTTATTTTTTCCGGACAAGACTTCGATCACGCGATTATCCATAGCATTCTGATCTGCGGTGAAGCTGCTGATGCCTGCCAGGTTCATCAGGCTGTCAAGTCCGATAGAACCGTCTGCGAGGGGCCCCCACCAATGTTTGATTTGCGGAATTTTGCCTTCCGCATAGCTGATCGCCCGCTGCTGATCGGTCCATTTGATGAAAACATCCTCGCAGCCGTGGCGGTAGAAAAATTCCACAAGATCGTCGGCTGTGAAGTGGTCCACGTTTTCCTGCTCCAGAGCATCGACACAAGCGACAACACGATCATCGATATCCCACAATGTTCGGAGTCCGAAATTTTTCGGCGAAATATCCTGGCGGATATTCGGTTCATATTTCATGTGAGTTTTGTCGGTTATCTGATCGAGTGGCATATTCAAGGCCAGAAATTCGCGTGCCACTTTAAGAGGCAAAGTCATCACGTCGATCCCCGCCAGATCGCGCACCTGTTCGCCGCTGCGGAAACTGGCTCCGATCTGTCGGCTGGGAACGTTATTCCGCAATCGCAGGTCCAGGATTGCCGCCTGGGAGGCGAGGGTGGCTTTTTCGCCCACATATGCTCCGCTGCCCAGGTTGTTGTCTTCGATAAAACTGTTGAGCCGGCCCATAAATACGTTTACATACTCAGGGCGTCCGATGCGGGCGGCAATGTAATTCTGTCGTGCGGAAAATCCCAGTGTATGATTGATTGCGATTCCCATCGCAGAGAGTTTCCGCGTGGCCAAGACTCCTGCGGGAGTGAAGGGAATTTTTACGATGAACCGCTCGGGGCAGATTTCGTGAAATCGTTTTGCATATTCGACCGAGCCGTTTATGTCCGAAGCGAGGTCGGTATGAACCTCAACTGACACATAGGCGTCGTATTTTTCCACCAGGCGCAAGGCATGATAGGCATTTAGCATAAAGGCCATCTCAAGCCGCCTGTCGCGATCTGTCAGCTCGGGAAAAACCCTGTAAGACTTTGTTCGCCTCCAGGATAAACTTGTCATAAATTCCCCGCTGAACTTCCTTGTTCAGCAGCGTATTGTTGGTCGTGAGGGCGCAGAATTCGGCTGTCCAGAGCGGTTCGATCTCATCGAGACTTCCGGAATCTAACCACAATTCCGTGCCGAGCGAAGACAATCTCTTCCATGTTTCGCAGCATGGGAATGTGCCTTCGAGTTCCCAGAAATGCGAATGAAAATCTTTCCGGACAAATTCATAGACCTGCCCTGCCAGACTGGCAATGCCTGTAGTACGCCCCATATCCGTACCCCCTTTCGTCTATATTTTAGTGTATATTCCCACCGAAATGGAAGCAATCATTTTTTTGAGACGTCATTCATTCGCAAGATCATATAATTCCATGCATTGCAATCTGAGTATTTTCGATCTAGAATGCGTTTTTTTATCTTTTAAAAGTTTTTAAAAATACAGGAGAAACGATGCCGATAGTTGATATGCCTGTGGATCAGTTGAAGTCGTATCAGGGCCGCAATCCGTGTCCTTCCGATATGGATGTTTTCTGGGAAAAGTCTCTGGCTGAGATGCGGTCTGTCGATCCTCAAATCCAACTGGTGCCCAGCGAGTTTACCGTGCCGTTCGCAGAATGTTTTGATCTTTATTTTACGGGCGTTCGCGGAGCGCGGATTCACGCAAAATATCTGCGTCCGAAAAATTCTTCAAAACCCCATCCGGCAGTTCTGATGTTTCACGGATATTCCGGCAATGCGGGGGAGTGGGTTGACAAGTTGAGTTACGTGGCCAATGGTTTTTCTGTGGCAGCGATGGATTGTCGAGGCCAGAGCGGATCGTCCGACGACACCGGCGGGGTCAAAGGCAACACTCTCCACGGCCACATCATTCGCGGGTTGGACGATTGTCCGGAAAATCTGCTTTTCCGGCATATTTTTCTGGATACGGCCCAACTGGCGAACATTGTGATGAACATGCCGGAAGTAGACGCAGGTCGAGTCGGCGCGATGGGTGGATCGCAGGGTGGCGGATTGACTTTGGCGTGTGCGTCTCTTGAGCCGCGAATCAAACGTCTGGCTCCGGTATTTCCATTCCTCAGCGATTACCGGCGGGTATGGGAAATGGACCTGGCTATTCAGGCGTATGAAGAGTTGAAACAGTTTTTCCGATTTTTCGATCCGCGACATGAACGGGAAGATGAAATCTTCACCCGGCTGGGATATATCGATGTGCAATATCTAGCCAAGCGAATTCGCGGCGAGGTTTTGATGTTCACGGGACTCATGGATAATGTATGCCCGCCATCGACACAATTCGCCGCTTACAACAAGATCACAGCCCCAAAGCAGATGGTCATTTATCCGGATTTTGGTCATGAAGGGTTGCCGGGATCGTCGGACCAAATTTATCGGTTCATGGCCGGCCTGTAAGAGGATGTTTTTAAAAAGTTGAATTTTAAATTGGTGGTCGGTTGAATTGATTATCGTGACGGTCCTGGCCATTGCGGATTTTTGAACAGACCGTTTTCGCTGATCAGTTCCCCGTCCACCCAGATTTTACCGCCCTGCCTCAGGTCGCAGACCATATCCCAGTGCAGACCGGACTGATTCTTGCCGCCCGTTTCGGGATAGCTAGAACCAACAGCAGTGTGGATCGTTCAGCCGATTTTTTCGTCGAAGAGCGTATTTTTCGTGTAGCGGGTAATCGAGTAATTGCAGCCGAAGGCCAGTTCGCCCAGAAATCGCGATCCGGCGTCCTGATCGAGCATCTTGATCAGATAATCCTCGTTGCCTCCGGCATGGGCTTCGACGACTTTTCCCGCCTTGAATTTCAATACGATGTTGGGGACTTCGCGTCCGCCGTGCACTGCGGGGAAGCTGAAGGCGATCGTACCTTCTGTCGAATCTTCGACCGGTCCTGTGAATACTTCGCCGTCGGGAAAATTCATATCGCCACAGCAGTTAAACCAGGTTCGCCCTTGCACACCGAAACGGATATCCGTGCCCTGCGGGGTCGTGACACGGACTTCATTTTTTCCGTTGAGATAGTCCACCATCCGCTGCTGACATGCGGCCACATTTCGCCAGGCGGCGGCGGGGTCCGGTTCGTTCAGCAGTCCGGCGTTGAAAACGAAATCCTGATATTCCGACAGCGACATTTCCGCATCCTGGGCATGCGCTGCACAGGGATACTGCGTTCCCACCCACTTGAGTTCGCCCTTGGCCGCCCGTTCGAAAAATCGATCTTTGTAGGGCTTTAATGCTGCAGACGCGACTGCCTGTCTGGCCGGATCGCAGTTGCTCAGGGCCCTGGTGTTTGCACTGCCCCAGATTCCGATCGACGCGTCGATTTTTTCCACCGCCGTCCAGGCAATCGGAGAGATATACTTGAGCTGATCGTCGTTGCCGGTTTTGTACATAATTTCCATCACTTCTTCCGGACTCATCATAATGAAGGGATGGGCACCTGCAGCGATTACCTCCCGCGCCAGCTCGATAATCAGGGGTTCAGCTACCGTATGGCCTGAAATCCGAATCAATTGTCCTGGCTTGGCTGATATGGAATAATTGACCAGAACACGGGCAAGTTTATTGAGCCGTGGATCCGACATTCTTTCTATCTCCCGATATCGTTAACTGATGTAGCGCGCATCTGTTCCTATTTATGACTTCGAACGAATTTTTTGAACGCGGCGATCAGACGCAGCGTCAAAGGTCCGACCTTTTCGTCTCCGATCGGTCGATTGTCGATTTTCGTTACGGGAATCACTTCCGCCGCGGTTCCGGTAAAGAAACATTCATCGGCGGTATAGAGATCGTACCGCGTAAGATTTTTTTCGATGACGGTGATGCCTTCTTTTTCCGCCAGCTTGATCACGACGCCGCGGGTGACGCCGCCAAGCATCCCCGCCTCGGTCGGCGGCGTGAGCAGTTTGCCTTCGTAGGCGAGAAACACATTATCGCCTGTGCATTCTGCGACAAAACCGAGATGATTGAACAAGATCGCCTCTTCGACGCCAGCGTCCAGAGCCTCGATCTTGGCCAGGATGTTATTGAGATAGTTCAGCGATTTGATTCGCGGCGAAATTGCATTTGGATGATTTCGGACGATCGAACTGGTGATGACCGCCATGCCTTTTTCGTAGAGTTCCGCCGGATACAGCGAGATTTTGTCGGCAATGATGATTACCGAGGGATTTCTGCAGGTCCGTGGTGAAATACCCAGGCAGCCCACGCCACGAGTCACAACCAGCCGGATATACGAATCCTCCAGATTATTGGCCTGGAGAGTTTTGTAGATGGCCTTGGTAATTTCGTCCGGAGTCATCGGGATCGTCAGGCGAATGGCCTTGGCGGAATCGAAGAGCCGCTTGATGTGGGCATCGATCTCGAAGACCTTGCCGCTGTAGCAGCGGATGCCTTCAAAAACACCATCGCCGTAAAGCAAACCATGATCGTACACACTGACTTTGGCCTGATCCTGTTCGACCAATTGACCATCGAGAAATATTTTTAGTCCCATCGCCGGCTCCTGAATGTACTGCACGTAAAAATGTTCGTAATCTTATAATTTTACTTTGATTTAAAGTTCAGGCAAGTAAAATTCCGGGTTATTAATTTTTGATGTAGTTTTACATGATTATAAGGAAATTCATTCGAGGGTCGCCTGATTGTTTTTTAATTTTCCGGTTTTTCGGTTTTTAATGGCTGGGTGGTGAAGGA
>CAYMXC010000250.1:0-4958 GCA_964394135.1 uncultured Phycisphaerae bacterium | reverse complement strand
ATAGTTCATAGTTTGAAGAGAAGATGGATTTCCGCTTTCGCGTGAATGGCAGGGAAATAAAGGGAAGTAACATGAAGAGAATAAGTGGGGCGTCGCTATGCAACTTACGAATCGCGAAATGGAGGCCATGGCCTAAAAGAGAAAATAATGTCGCAAAGTTACGGTGGATTTTTTACAATCAATTACGGATCAACGACAGGGAAGTCGAGGTGAAAACTTTGATATGGAAGAACTTTCGGGTGTAAGGCAAATGACCGTCGGCCTTGGATGGATCGATTTGACCATTCTCGGGGTGTCGTTTGCATTTCTTTTTGTGATTGCGTATTTTACGGGCCGGAAAGAGAGCGGAACGGACGATTTTTTTCTGGGGAATCGACGTATTCCGGCGATCATTGCATGTTTGTCGTTTGTGGCGACGGAAGTCAGTGCCGTGACCGTTGTTGGTGTGCCGGCGGTGGGGTATTCCAAAGACTGGCAGTACCTGCAGTTTTTCATCGGGTCCGCCGGGGCCAGGATATTCATCGCATTTTTATTCATTCCGGTTTTTTTCAAATTCAACTGCACGACCATTTATGAATTTCTGAGGCATCGATTCGGTGCCAGCACGCAATATGCAGGTTCGGGCTTTTTTTTCATTACTCGTTTGATCGGTTCGGGGGTTCGATTGTATGCAGCGTGCATGGCGGTGTCGATTATTATGGGTTGGACTCTGGGTAGTACATTGATACTATTTACGATAGTGAGTATTGTGATCATCGCGTTCGGTGGGATCAAGGCTGTGGTGTGGAACGGGGCGTATGAGGCATTGATTTTTTATTTTGCCGGCATCGCGGTTGTGATTTATATATTGTCTCAGATTCAGGGTGGGATTGTGCCTGCGCTGTCGGAAGCCTGTGAGGCGGGCAAGTTCAGCATTTTCAATTTCAGTTTCAAGATGAATGATCCGACGACTTTCTGGGCTGGGACGGCCAACGCATTTTTTATCGGTTTGGCGGTTTTCGGAACGGATCAGGAACTCATGCAGCGGTTGCTGACGGTCGATACTCGCCGATCAAGCCAGAAGGCTATTTTGTCCACGATCGTGGCGGCGCTGCCGCTTACAGTTTTGTATCTTGCGGTGGGGACTCTGCTGTTTATTTTTTATCGCCAGCATCCGACCCTTGCGCTTCCACAGAAGACGGATGAGATTCTTTCTCATTTTGTTATCAATTCGCTGCCTATGGGTTTGAAGGGACTGATTTTGTCGGCGGTGGTTCTGGCCAGCATCGATTCACCTCTCAGCTCGCTTTCGGCATCGTTTGTTACCGATATTTATCGTCCGCTGATCAATAAGGGTGCAAGTGAGAGGCACTATCTGTGGGTGTCGCGGATCGGTGTAATCGGGTTTGGGATCATTTTGGCGATGCTGGCATATGCCTGTCGCGATCTGAAGGGAAACGTGCTGTGGTTCGCGTTTCAGATCGTTTCTGTAACCGGAGGAAGCACACTGGGTGTTTTCCTGCTGGGCATTTTGACCAAGCGCAGATCCAATCGTGGCAATGTCGCAGCCATGGTGATCAGCGCATTTCTGATGACGATGATGCTGCTTTTGTATTCCAAGCCGGATTTCGTCGTTAGGATTATTGCGGCTGTGCCTTGGAACTGGCTGACGACGGTTCTGAAAACTCTGGGCGAAATTGCGTGGACCTGGTTGATTGTGATTGGAACGGTTGTGACCTTCGGGTTGGGATATTTGCTTGGTCCGGTGATGGACAAAGCAGAAGTGATCCCATCAGCCGATGGTTCGGATACTTTCAATAAAATTTCACCGGTGACCGTTAAGCGGTAACCATTCGAAGTTTTCGTTCAATATGATTCTTACTCTTAATAGCGATACAAAGCAGCCAGGGGCGCATGCACCGGCGCTTCTCTGGACTCAACTACATAGACCGCCCCGCCTTTGGAGAGTGTATAAATGGCTGCCAGATTCTGCAGACCCTTGTCGCCATTCACGCGAGTAGGATGAATTTCAACATTACCTGTATTTGGATCGAAATGGCCCCACTGCTGAGGAATGCCGGAGGTTACAAAGAGTATCTCGATCCGGCCCTGGTATGCAGCGAGAACAATGTCTGGCAAACTTGTGGACACGCGTTCGGTGTTGGTGGCATTTCTGAATTGGGCGATGGCTGTGTCGAGCGCGTTTTTGAAATAAGGTTCGACCAGACTCCACGCCTTGTCATGCAGTTCTTCTGGTGTCATCCCTTCGGGACTGCCGTTAATTCCTTCAGGGAGGAGGCTTGGATAACTGCTGGCCTCGCGGTAGAGCGCGCGTTGAAAATCGACCCCTGCCATGACTATCGGCGCCCGTTCACCTTTCAGGAATTTCGACAAATATTTGCTGACCTGCTGGTAGAAATCCAGGATTTGTTTTTTTCTGGTAATAGCATCGGGAGCGCTGCCGTGGCCATGAAAGATGGCTGTGCCGCCGCCGCTGCCTTTGATTCCAACGGCGTGACAGCTAAAATCCTTGTCCGGTACGGAGAACTTCATGATTTCGTCGATGCTTTTGGGTACCTTCAAGAGTTCGACTTCACGAATGCTGAGGCGTGTGCAATGGAAAAGTCGAATGTGTTTTTTGCTTAAGGACAGTATGTAAAATCGTCCATCGGCGATGAAGAGCGGTAGCAGTGGTGTGATATAAAAATGGTCACTGACAATCACGGTTTGTTTGAAAAACAATGGAAGCCGAAAGTAACGGAAAAAATTGGGTGCGAAGAATAGTGCCAGACCGTCACTCTGATGCCGCCAGAAGAAGCTGTCGACCTGCAATGTTTGTGTTGGGGCTAACAGAGCCTTGATATCATTGGCCTTCTTGCCGATCGCCAGGAGTTTCTGTTCGGCTTCGCGAACGAGGTTTTTGAACAGAATTATATCCTGTTCGGCTTCTGGCCCCGAGCGATGCGTGGGCATATAAATGGAAGTGCAGGGTGCGTTAGTGATATTAATAAGGGTATCCAATTCGCTCTTCGGTAAGATATTCATCAGGTGGTCTCCTTTCCTTTACGTATACACGTACCCCATGAAACCGACCCAAACTTAATGTTCCGATCCGAGGATATAGTCTTCATGCTATATTATACTCAGGGGAGACGGCGGGTTCTATAGTCTTTAACATATTGGAAATGCTAGCTTTAAAGATATGGCAGATGTAAATATCAACTGATGTCATTGCGCCCCTTCTAGTTGTACACAAACGCCAATTTTGGAGAGATTAAAAAAGTATTTTCAATACCGATTTGGTCGGCGAGGTGTACAAAGAACAAAGCCCGAGTCTGCTGGAGCAAACTCGGGCTTTTTATGATTTCAGGAACAACTAGGGTTCGGATCGGCTATTTGTTTTCTGAGGTTGGTGGCATGACGTTGGTAGTCCGAACTGGTGGTTCGCCGATCTCTTTTTCGTTGAGGAGCTCTTTGAGCCGTTCAGCCGAAAAAGCGGTGTTAGATTCGATCAAATCTTTTTCCTGCGTCAGAACCTGCTGATAGAGGGCCATTGCTCGAGCCCGGTCATGCAGACGGAAATCGTAAATCACGGCGCACTGGAAACGCACGGGATGTGGCGTCTTAGGATCCCATTTCAGGGCCATTTCGTAGAAGCGGACGGCCTGGACGTCGTCGTTGAAGTATTCCTTGGAGATTTCGCCAGCGTAGAAGGCGGCATCGTCGATTTTGTCGCTGGTAGGATAGGTCTTGATCAAGAGGACGAATTTGTCCAAGGCTTCTTTCAGGCCACGCTTGTTGTTGATGAAGGGCAAGTATTTACTGTTCTGGAATTGCTTAAAGGCTTCCGCAAACAAGCGGTCTGCTTCGACAATGCTGTCTCGCGGAGTCAAATCGGTGTTCTGGAGATCGACTTCAACAATGTAGGGGTACATTCGGACGTGATTGAGGTCATTGAGTTCCCGTTTGGCCCAGCTCTGGTCCTGTTGTTCTTCCAGCAGGCGTTTATAGGTTCGGCGAATCTGCTGAAGCTGTTCCACCATGTCGGCCTCGGAGAGGTTGACAAGGTCGATGCTCTGAAGTGAAGACTGGCTGGGATCGATTTTCTGGCCCATGCGGACCTTGTTCAGATCGTGCATTTCCTTGGCTGCCCAGGTTCCTTTTTCATGCAGGCCGTGTTCCATGTACCATCGTCGCATGATCTCAAGGATTCGCTTGTAATCCGCGCGCACCTGCGGCAGGGGATCAGCCGAGGAACGTTCCGCGACGGGCTGTTCTGTTTTTGCGGTTACCTTGGCCGGTTCCTTACTGTCATTAGGTTGAATCGCTCCGCCAAACTGTTTCTGTTGCTGGTTGCAGCCAGCTATTGCGCCCAGAATCATTCCGCCGATCAAAACCGTACGCCAACTAGACATCTGAGTACCTCCAGTACAATATTTCGAAAATTATAACATGTTTTCTTTTATCATCGGCCATTTCACGGTTTTTGGAAGAATCTTTCATCTTGTTGAAAGAGCAAGCTGATGATTCGAATGCGGGCCGTGAAAAAACGTGTTTATATTCCACATCAAAGTTCCGCGTAAATCAAGCAAAATCCGTGATTGGCCGATACTTCGTTCGGCGGGAAGTGCAGGGATGATCCCTTGAAAGCAAAAGAAGAGTCGCTAGAATAAATCGAATGGTCGCAGAAGCGGATAGAGTGGATTATCATTTTTTATATTTTGTGAATAGATCGGTTTCAGTTGGAAATATAAGCAAATCCGTGAGATTGTTTTTTTCTGGACTTTGAGGAACGAATTGTGTTGCAAATTGCGTTTGAGATAAAGATCGAAAAATCCAAATTACTTTGGCCTGAGGGAGCGCCTGGCGCGATGGGTCAGGGTTCTGAAGATCAGCCGATGTTGACTCCATATTTACCGATAGGGAAGGGACCTTTCGCAGGTGGGATAGTGTGCACTGGTGGGGGAGATTCTGAGCGG
>CAYMXC010000249.1:0-4958 GCA_964394135.1 uncultured Phycisphaerae bacterium | reverse complement strand
TCGAAAGGGCGATGCAGTCCAGAGTTCTTTGCATCGGCTGAGATGGGCATGGGAAAATCAATCCGCCGGGACGCATCGGCCGCTGGCCCAGCTTCTCAGGGCTTCGACGTGCACGGACATGGTGACCGAAAGTGGGGGTGAATTTTTTAATGCCTGCAGGATGTGATCGGTGGCCATGTCGGTTTTGGTGCCGAAAACGTTATGCAGGGCGGAAATGAATCCCTGTCCGATTTCGGCGCCGCTGAAGCCTTCGGATGCCTCTGCCAGTGCGTCCAGATCGAATCGGGCGGGGTTGCGATGACGCTTGCGGAGATGGATGGCGAAGATATCTCTGCGGGTGGCCTTGATCGGCAGATCGACGAAGAAGATTTCATCGAATCGGCCCTTGCGGAGCAGTTCCGGCGGAAGGGCCTCGATGTCGTTGGCGGTGGCGACGAGGAAGACGGGGGCGGCGTGTTCCTGCATCCATGTCAGCAGCGATCCGAACATCCGCTGAGAGAGTCCGCCGTCGGTGCTTCGACTTGCGGCGGAGGCGAATCCTTTTTCGATTTCGTCGATCCAGAGGACGATAGGAGCCATCATCTCCGCCTGTCGCAGTGCGTCGCGAAGGCGGCGCTCGGATTCTCCGATATAGCGGTCGTACAGGGCTCCCGGGTCCATTCGCAGGAGCGGCCGTTGCCACGCGGTGGCGATGGCCTTGGCGCAAAGACTCTTGCCTGCCCCTTGAACGCCGAGCATCAAAACGCCCCGCGGGGCGTCGATCCCGAATGCGGAGGCATCTTCCGACAAAGCGTTCTGTCGCTGCTTGAGCCAGGCCTTGAGACGCTTTAGCCCGCCGATTTCGTTTAGATCGACCGGCGTTTCGATATATTCGAGCAGCCCGCCGCTGTGGATTACCTGTCGCTTGCCGGCAAGGATGCGGTTGATATCGCTGGAGTTGAAGGATAAATCTTCGGAAACGGTATCGATGATGATCTGCTGCGCCTGCCGGCGCGTCAGGCCTCGAAGATTGCGGATGATCGTGCGAAGTGCCTGGCGGGTGATATCGATGTGGATCGGCTTTTCCTTGTGAAATTGACGAAGCGTGTCGAGCAGGAGAGCTTCCAGTTCTTTTTCATCGGGACAGGATAGCTCGAACCGCGTGGAGTGGGCTGCGATGACCGGCGGAATTTCCTCGCGGTGGTCGATCATGAGCCGGCGTCCGCCGCCCGGACGGAACAGGTCGAGCAGTTCCCGGAGACGCCGCAGGGTTCGCGGGTCTTTCAGGTGCTCCGCCAAGTCGAGAGTGACGCAAATGGACCCGTTTTCACGCACGCCAAAGTAGTAGAGGGCCGCTGCTGCGTGTTCCGTGTCCGCCACCGGCAGACCGTCGTCGCGGAATCCGTCGCGTATGCCCCGGTTGGCAGACCATGTCCAAAGTTGCAGGCCCACCTCGTCAGCCACCTGCCTGACCATGTTAAGCGCATATTCCTCCTCGTATGTGACGATGGAAATACACGAATGCCGTGCGCCGATTAATTGCTTCAATCGCTGATGATCGTTCATGGTCAATGATTCCCTTTGTTTGTTTGGTTTTTATTATAACAGGCAGGGTTAGCAGTGCACACCATCTTCTTTACCTCGGCCACTCCACCGGCGGGTAGCATTCGGCGGGGCCGAGCCATTTGCGGCATTGGTTGGCGTGATAGAGACTCCAGCGGATATGATAGCAGAGCTGGCATTTGGCGATGTAGCCGCCGGGCAGGGGCTTAAAGCCCGCATTTCGTGAGGCGAAATCTATCAAACCGGCGGGCCCTTTTTCGGCCAGTGTCGGAATAATCGGTCCGGTTGGACCTTTGGTGTCGAGCCAGTCGTAAACGTCGGCGATATTCTCGCTGATTGCATTGCCGAGAATGATGCCGCAGCATGTGCCGGGAAAAATATTGCCGTAAGGGTCGATGTGAACGTGCTTGCTTTTCAAAATTCCCCGTCGGCACGATTCGCCCGCAAAGACTTCGGGTGCTTTGCCTGCGATGAGTTTTGACGCCAGGACCGCGGCCCGGCCGTTGAGACGCTCCCGGCCGTTCATCAGCGCGTCGATCTGAATCTCGCGAAGCTGATCTGACGCGAGCGCCGCGATATCAATTTTGTTTTCGAGGACGAAATTGTAAAAATCCCACCAGCGGACGCGGACGGACTCTTCGCCGAGAATTAGCCTCGCGCCTTCGACCAGACGCCGGACGTTTTCGATTGGAATGTATTGCTGATGAAAGACATCGGCGTCGGTGGTGATGAGTGTGACGCCGAAATTTTTCAAAACGCTCAAACGATCCTCAACGATTTTTGAATTGAAGGCCCAGAATGCGTTGGTTTCAATTTTTTCCAGCGGCGGCAGTTGCGTATCGTTGACGCGCTCTAGGATTTTTATCAGCAAATCCCAGTTGCCGAAGGCTTCGCCGCCGGTCAGATGAATCTTGACATGTTTGCCGAATCGATTGGCCAGGGCTTCGAGCTGATGCCACCAGTTGATGACGCGGTCCGCCTCGGCCCAGTGGGTGTGATTCGGGCACGAGCTGACATAACAGAATTCGCACCGTGCCGAACACCAGTAGCTGAGCATCAGCCCGGCGTATTCCCATGGCGCCGTGCCGGAATCTGCTGTTTGTTTTGCAGTTGTCATTATGGTAAAATCACTTGTTTATATCGAATTTGGCAAATAAGGTGCGTCATGGAGCAACCATTGCAACGATACGCACGACAGACAATCTTACCCCAGGTTGGCCTGTCGGGGCAAGAAAAGCTGTTAAAATCGTCGGTGTCCGTCGTCGGGTGCGGCGGCCTGGGATGCACGATCGCGCAGATTCTGGTCCGGGCCGGTGTGGGTCGCGTCATCATCCGCGACGACGAACGGGTGGAGATCGAAAATCTGCACAGGCAGATTCTGTTCGATGAACGCGATCTGGGCCGATCCAAGGTTCAGGCTGCCGCCGCGAAACTGTCCGCGATCAACTCGCAGGTCGAAATTCGCGCTCTCGACGAACGGGTGACGGCGGAAAATGTTCGTTCGGTGTTCGATGAAGCGGACCTGGTGGTAGATGCGACGGATAACCTGGCCACTCGCTATCTGCTCAATGAATCGGCGGTGCGGATGGAGCGATCCTGGATTTACGGCGGATGCGTGGGTACGGAAGGGACGATCATGGTTATCCGCAGCGGCGGGGGGGCGTGTCTGGCGTGCATATTCGGACCGGCGGAAGCGTCGGACCTTCAGCCGGCGGGCGGCAAATTTCCGATTCTGCCGACGGCGCCGGTCGTCGTGGGCGCACTGCAGGCCAATGAAGTGCTGAAATATTTGTTGGCGCCGGATAACACTTGCGGGAGCCGTTATATTTGCATAGATTTATGGCAAACCCGGGTTCGTGCGAGCGAAGTGCTGGGCCGTGTGAGCTCCTGCGTGGTTTGCGGGCGGGTGGAGCAATAATGGCGAAGTGGAAAATATTACATGTGATCGGCGGCGAGATATCGCTCTGGCGTGCAGGCCAGGTGCGAAGTCAATATCAATTGCTGCCGGCGGAAATATTCGAGCAGGAGGTGGCGTGCGGGGAGGTGCGTACTGCCAGGCTGATGGAAAATCTTCTGCTGCGCCCCGTGAAACGTTTGGGGCGGCATCTGGCGATCGAACGTACTGCGGCGGGTAATTTACAGAAACTCGTTCGAAGTTACGATCCCGATCTGGTCGTCTGTTGGGACATTCCCGCGACGCAGCAGTTGCGGGTGGCGGCGCTGGGTCGAAGACGTCAACTGGCGGCAGTGGCCATGCTGTTTCACTTTGAAAAAGATCCCGTTTTGACGTCCAAGCTGGTCTCGAATTACCATAATCTTGGACTTCATCTGGTCTGCAGCTCAGATCGGCTTTGTCAATTAGTCGCTGCGAACCTCGCCGTCCATCAGCGTGTGTATCGAATTTACCCCGCGTTCGAAAAATCATCGGAAAACACAAACAAGCAGGCGCTTCGCCTGCAGATGGGACTCGATGCCGACGCAATTCCGGTTTTTTTGCCGACGGAAGGGGCCATCGAAGATGTTTATAACGGTATCATCGCCTGCGGTATTGTCGAGCGGGTGGAGCATCGTCTGCGGATCGTCATTGGCGGGTATAACTCCGAACGAGCTGAACAGTGCCGGAGCTTTGCCCGTCGAACGATCGTTGTGCCCATGATGCATGTGATTGACGACTGGGATATTCGTTCGGTGGTTAGTGTCTGCGATGTGGCGGTTCAGCCGATGCGGATTTTAGTTGAGAGCCTGGGATTGCTCGAAGCGATGGGGCGGTCGGTCCCCGTCATTACCAACACGCCGGCAGAACCTGCGGAACTGTTCATTCCCGGCCGGACATTCTGGGATGCCGGTAAAACCACATCACGCGCCTTTGCCACGGGAATCTATAAGTTGATCAGCGACGCCGAACTTCGTGGCAAGTTGAACGAAGAAGCCCGCCAGATCGTTCAGCAGAAATGTTCTGAAGTGGAATATCGGGCTGCGATCGTCAAACTGTATCAGCAGATGCTTGAGGCTCGCCTGCGGTTAACGTAAAATAAGATTCGGCAGCACTCCTGTATTCGGGTGGTAAAAATATAAAAGTTTATAACGCTTGTAATTTAAAAATTTAAAAATTTAAAAAATATGAAAATAATAGAATGGCTACAATCCGGGAAAGTTATTATCGGCGACGGCGCCTTGGGTACGCAGTTGCAGCTTCAGTCAGAGACGCCGGTGGAACTGCCGGAGACATTTTGTCTGGACAGCCGGGGGCAGGAACTCGTTCGGCAGGTGCATGCTTCCTATTTCCAGGCCGGCGCGCGGATTCTGGAAACCAACACTTTTGCCGCCAATCCGTGGTGTCTGGGCCTGGCAGGGCTGGAGCAGCAGTGCGAGCTAATCAATAGGACTGCGGTGTCGCTGCCGCGAGCAGTGGCTGG
>CAYMXC010000248.1:0-4962 GCA_964394135.1 uncultured Phycisphaerae bacterium | reverse complement strand
CCTATAAGCGGAACATATAATATATCTGATATCTTATAGAAAACCGATAAGCCTTTTATTATACCCGCATTTATCGCCAGTTTCACGTGTATGGTGGAAGAAAATAAAGAAAAAGTTCGGATTTCAATAGAAGCTGGGGTGTCGAGACAAATCATACCGAAGAAAGTGCGCAATGCGAAGAGAAGAACAGTTCTATCCAACTCAAAAGGTCTTATTCTGGTGGAGTGGCGGGCCAGTGTGATTTCGAGGAAGCAGAGGGACGGCGAAGAAACAGTACGATCAGAAAGATCAATGCGATGAAGAAAATGAGAATGCCGGCGGTATTATAAAGGGACAAACTGCGGCGGTCGGGGTCGCTGAGGGTCAGGCCATAGACGGCCAGGTTTCTGGCGGAGAGGACAATGCCGTCCAGAACGATCAGGATGTATAAAATCCACTTTAACATAGCTTCAGGATAGTCCGAATGGCAGGGATAGTCAAGCGGAGGGTCAGAGGAGGCAGAAGATGATGATCGGCAGGACGACGAAAATGAAGACGGCGGTATTTACGAGAAAGAGGGCGCCGGCGAAACGGGCGTTGAGGTGGAATAACATGGAAATAATGACAGTGAAGATGGCGGTTGGCATGAAGGATTGAACGAGGGTTACTTTTTCTGCCAGGGGCGGCAGAGTGAAGAAGAATCGGCATAGGTAGAGGGTCAGGAGGATAAAAACTGGTGTGACGATGAATTTGATAATGGCGAGTGAGAAATAAGGGGCGATTTTTTCGGCCAGGCTGCTGAAGTGGAGCTGCAGACCTATGATGGCGAAGCTCAGGAGGATGGAGACGATAATTAGTATATCGATGAGACGGTAGTGGAGGACGAAATGGGGAATAGGAATTTTCCAGAGATTGAGGACGACGCCGACGATGGTGCCGAGAATGGGCAGGGATCGGAGATCGAAAAAGGTTCGGAGGAAGAATCGCAGATTGAGTCGTAGGTGCGGCTCGCCATAGCGTCGAGCGAGTGGATAGTAGAAACCGACATATGGCAGGGCCCAGGAGGCAGCGAAGAGATTGGCGTAGCCTAGGCCGGCCATGCCGAAGAGGACATAGCAGACGAAACCGCCCATGGTGAAGCCGATATTTGAGATTCCGCAGGCAACGATGAAGGTGCCCGCGGAATGTGTTTCGAGTTTGTGGATTTTCGAGAAAAGATAACCAACGGGTGCGAGCGCGACGGGCAGAACCGCGCTGATGACGGGCAGCGCTATCAGGGACCACTGGAGCGGCAGCTGCCAGAGGACCAGAGCGGAGGCGGGCGTCCAGCCGAAGATGACAGTATGGAACATCATTGGTTCGGCGTATTTTTCATCCAGCCAGTTTCGTTTTCTAGCCAGATAACCAATTGCACCGGCAAAGAAGATACCAGAAACGATGGAGATAAATTTCCATACAACAGTATTCATGCGGAGAGAAGATAAGAAATCAAAGGCGTAAAAGCAAGAAAAGATCGTGGGTTATGAGGAGAACGCGTGGTAGGACTAAAACATGAACATTTGTTATTGACTTTTTGATTTGAGTATTTATAATAGGAACTGTAAGTCGGTTTGCTCGGAGCTTTGTCTTTGTTAAAGTCACGTCTATTGTTCGACGTAAGATAGGGGTCCAGCGCGACGTTTTTCATGTCGGAGCCTAAACAATGAACATTTATGTAGGCAACCTTCCTTATGATGTGAACGAAACACAACTCCAGGAAATTTTCAGCCAGTATGGCCAGGTCCAGAATGCGTCAGTCATTATGGATCGTGAGACGGGGCGGAGTCGCGGATTCGGTTTTGTCGAGATGCCGAATTCGGACGAGGCGAAGTCAGCGATTGAAGCATTGCATGAAAAAGATTTTAACGGTCGGCCGTTGAAGGTCAACGAAGCTCGGCCGAGAGAAGAACGGCCCAGACGGTCGTTCGGTGACGGCGGGATGGGTGGCCGAGGCTCGTTCCGCGGCAACCGCATGGGAGGCAACACCCGGCAATAGCGGCAAGATTCACAGGTCCATCCCGAAAACGGGGTGGACCTTTCTTTTCTTTTTTTAGTGCAAATCTGGCAAGGAGGAGAGGATTTGCGCGCCGCGGGAAGCCCGATTCATAAAAGGAGACGTGGTGCAGGTTTTAAAACTGTACTACAGAAAGAAGATAGGCAATGTCTATTTTCTATCGGGAGATACTGGCGGTAAGGTGGTGGCAAGGGATATGGCCACGTCAGTTACGTGGCCATGCCACCGCGTTATTTTTTGTCAGGCGAAAAATATTCATAGTTAGTAGAAAAGATGGTGTGTCAAGACGCACGCTAGCTCCCGTCGATGATCGAAATTTAATTTTCCAACAGAACTTTAAACAAACACCCAGATTTGTGTCTGTCCACATTTTCCGGCAATGTCTTTTCCCAATCATCATCGGTTTTCACATTCACCTATAAAGAGCGCGAAGTCAATCATAAAAGGTACATTGACCCTTAAATCTTCTTTACCGCTGACTCGAGGGCATCCCACGTTCAACTATTAATGCCGTTTCGAAAGCGAAGCGCATTCGAAGTAACTACGTTGGCAACTTCCAAGATTCAAGATCCCACATCGGCCCATCCTGATTCGTTTAGTATCTCTACCATTCACTTATGGGGAGCATCCATGCCGGGAGCTCAATTGGGATTATCGGTTTGGTATATCGGTTAAAAGCATCTATGAATCGTTTTTACGTCAGAAATAGCCAGGAACGTTTCGATTGCTATTTGTATCTTCACAGAGATAGCATACTAACGAAATCGCCCTTCTAGGATCATCAGTACGATGCGCATGGTGATAATCCTTCGCCTAGAATTGTTTCTGAAATATTCTCCTTTCCCCGCCATTTCTGCGAGGAAACATTATGTACAGATATTCCAATCCTGTCGTAACAATTGCAACTTACTTCAAGGCGTATGCGGCTGCTGCTCCGGCCGTTCATGCGGATGAAGGAACAAGTGGAAAAAGACAATCGCATAGATGCCCGCCAAACCGACGATGATATAGATGATACGTGTTATCGCAGGCAAATGGGTGAAAGCGCGCTGGACAGCGTCAAAATGGAATAAACCGACCAGTCCCCAGTTCAATGCTCCGATGATCATCAAAACCAATACTATCACATTCAATATGTTCATCTTACACCTCCCCAAATCTCCGTATAACTCACGGTCCCCGAATGATTGAATCCTATGAGAATGAACTTTCTTCTTTACTTATAAAATCATACGATCTGAGCTTTGATAATGTCAAATTGCATTTCATAACCGGATGGAGGCGAACTGAATGACAAATACTATTTTTAAGGAACTCGAATCGACGTGAAATTTGCAGTGAAAAGTCGTTTTTCTGCCAATTGCAAAGGTTCTTGAAGAGGTATATAATAAAAATATCAGTGAAAAATGGGGCTTGTTTTATGGGGGGATGAGAGATGAAGAATCAAACGTTCTTGCCTGGTTTATTGGTTCTTATTTTAGGAGTCGCAGCTTTTGTATATAGTCAGCAAATCTGCGGCCCGCCATCCAAACACTCAAATGGAATCCTTGGCAGAGTTGTTACGCCGGGATGCGAAGAAGTTGAATCCTCTTCCATCGAGCCGCAAAAAGAAAGGCCCATGAAACGCGACGGTGTGACGCGGAACAACGGTGGGCAGCGGATGAGTCGCGACGGTCGACAGATGGCTTCCGACAGCATGCGTAAAGCAGGAGTATCGGAGGAAACGATTCGTCAATGGCGCATTCTGAACATCATGCCGAGCTATCTGGACAGTCCTGCGGCAATTCTTGGACAATCGGAAACCCTGAGTTTGACCGCGGAACAGAAAAGTCGTCTGGAGTCAATCGAGCAGGATGCCCGGGATCGAGCCTTAAAGGTCCTCACTTCGGAACAGAAGGAAAAGCTAGGAACTATCCCCAAGCAGCCGGTGACAATGAAAGAACTGATGAATGAAATTCATCAAAAAATGAAAATGAATATGAAGACGATGATGAAACAACGCCGGATGGACCAACCTGATCAATCCACAAGCTCGGAATAGTTGCTAGCGAAATACTATAGGACGTCGCTCTATGGTCGGACGATTCATTGTCCGCAATAATTGGTCAAGGAACAAATTGTATTGTATACTTAAGGTGTAAGGCGTTAACGGTCATTGTTCGATCGTTGCGGATGGCGAATTTCCCTGCAGAACGTTCATCCGTGAGGAGAGGAAAAACATAACTTTAAGCTTTTCAAACCGCAGGGGAAAGGAGGCGATGTTCGGATGCAGGCGGCATGTTTGCCTTAGCGGGGTTCTGCGAATGGTTTTTAATTGTACGATCCCAGGCATTCGCAGATCGTAAGTTTACAATTGTTGGTTATGCTGCCGGTGAAATCGGGCTGAATCGCGCATGCGGTACGTTTGCGGCCTGAAAAAGAAATTTCTTATACCGCTAAGACAAGACCAACCCTGAGCCCGTTTGGCGTTATCCGAACGGGCTTTTTTTATTTTTGTATTTCGGTCTTCGGCTGCTGCAATCGCCTGGCAACCCAGCCGACAGTACAGGCGAGTATCAGAATAGTGAATAAATAACTTCCATAGGCGCGAGCATACGCACTGGCCACCGACGCACAGCCCAGACCGTACAGCACCGCCAGAACGATCAGCGGCGTTTGAATCTCCTGAAAACGATTTTTCCTTTCGACCACGGCCCAGATGAGGATCATGACGGCTGGGGTAAGGATCGTCATGTAATAAGTCATGACGTGTGGGCTGAACCAGACCATCGGCAAGCATACAAGGCCGAAATGAACCGCCGCGATTTGGGGTGAATCATTTTTATGGAACCGGATCAAATACAGCCAGAGCAATCCCGAGCCGGCAATCAAACCGTACCATATTTTCAAAATCGTGGAACGGGGCAGCTCGGCGAGATTGACAAATAGCG
>CAYMXC010000247.1:0-4994 GCA_964394135.1 uncultured Phycisphaerae bacterium | reverse complement strand
GCTTCCAGAATGCTCGGCAAAACTTCAGGCGTCACCTTCATATACGATACGCGGGTCTTGCCGGGAACCTGAATATCTACCATCGGCTCCACCGCACAAAATCCGATACATCCGATTTCGAGGACATCGGCGTCGATATTCTTCTCCGCCAGATAAGCACGAATCTGGGGCAGCAGCACATCCGCACCCGCAGCCAGGCCGCAAGTCGCAGCCCCTACATAAACCACAGGCCGATCGATCTTTTCTCGGCGAAGTTTCGCGATCCGGTCGATTCTAAGCTGCCGGCAACGAGAGTCCTCGTGGCAAAGCGGACCGTCGCTGATACAATGAATGAATTTCGGACATGGCTTGTCCGCGCTGTGAGAACAGCGGTCACAACAACGTACCTTATTTTCGTTCTGCATCGTTAGCATGTCTTCTTCCTTATGTTTGATGACTACTTGGTCTTTTCTTCAGTGGGCTTGTTCCGATATTCGTTGAGCAGCGATTTGATCTGGTCCGGGTTGACTCGTGCATGAACCTTGCCGGATATGCATATCGCTGGAGCCAAACCGCAGGCGCCGATACAAGCCACGACTTCCAGACTGAAAAAACCGTCACGGGTCGTCTGGCCGGGCTTGATGTTGAGTTCCCGCTGAATCGCGTCCAGAACACGGGCGGATCCTTTCACGTGGCAGGCGGTTCCTCGACATACTTGAATATGGTATTTGCCAACCGCGTCAAACCGGAACTGGTTGTAGAAAGTGGCTACGCCGTAAACCTTCGAAACCGGCAGCTTCAAAAAATCAGCCACCTGCGTCACTGCATCCTTAGGCAGATAACCCAGCTGATCCTGCACATCCTGCAAAATCGGAATCAGAGCTTCACGCGAACTGCCCTTGTACCGATCGAAAATTTCTGTTAATTCAACTTTTTCCTGTACAGTAGGGGATGACACCATAAATTGATACTCCTGAGATATTGATACCTGTGGTAATGTTTCTGATTATTGACGCTTTTGACTCGCAAAAAAGGCAACGGTTTCGAGAACCATGGAAACATCCATGTTCTGTATGTAGACCTCTTTTGGAAGTTTGAGGATCACAGGGGCAAAATTAAGTATACCTTTGATCTCGGCGCGAACCATCTTGTCCGCTACGATCTGGGCAACTTCGGCGGGCGTCGAAATAATCCCAACCGAAATATTCATCTGCCTGCAAACAGTTTCAAGCTCATCAATATGATGACACCGTCTGCCGACAATCGCACGTCCGATCTTCGCAGGCTCGATATCAAAGGCTACCGCGATATCCACGCTAGTCCTTCGGCCGGTGAAATACCCCATGAGGGCACGACCAAGATTTCCTATCCCGCAAATGGCTGCCAGTTGGCGATCGTGACCCTCAAGAAAATTAACAATCTTGTTAAGCAAATCTTCGACATGATACCCTTTGGTGGGGCTGCCTGTGAAACCAAGGACCATCAGATCCCGCCGAACCTGGGCGGCTGTTACGCCCGTAGCGTCGCCAAGCTGATGACTGAATACATGCCTAACCTCTTGCTGGTTAAGCTGTAACAGCATGCGACGATATTGACTAAGCCTGCCGACAACTTTATCTGAAATCACATTCATCCTTATCCACTTATTATCGCTGTTGTGATTCGGAACATTTCGCCAGTAAAAATAACCATGGCCGTTACAAATTTCACTTTGTGAATTATATAACAGCGGCATTTTGGGTGTCAAACAAAATAATAATTTCATTCACAACTTTCCAAAAAATATTTTTTTGCGAGTGAAAAACGATCGTTCCTACAAAAAACTCCAAAAATTTTAATTGGTTTTCTTAAATCCTTTGATATAATGGGGTAACGATTTGATAAGTTCGCTTGCGAAATGTTTACCTACCCCCACCCCGAACCATTGGAGGCCAATATTATGAAAAAACATCCTTCTATTAATATTCTAATGGGATGCACTCTGATTCTTGTTGCGGGTTGTCAGAACTTTCTGAGTTTATCCCAGCTTGGGGGGAAATTTATCTCTGCCGATGTCACAGAAACCTCAACCAATTGGTATTCAGACCTTCTGTTATCCGCTGAGTCAACTGCTAACCAAACCGACACTGCAGGTTCCCTGCTGCGGGAGATCGAAGAAGCTGATATCGTCAAATCGGTCGATCAGTACCTGTTTCTACTCAGCAGCGCCCGTGGCTTGAGAATTATCGATGTGACTGACTGGGCTGCGCCGGTATTGAAAGGTTCCTTCAGCTTCACTGCCGCACCGGTGGAAATGTACGTGACAAACAACGTCGCCACCATAATTACACGAAACAATTCTGCCTGCCGACTGGACTCGCAGGCCCAGCCCGTTAAACAATCCGGCAGCAAAGTCTTCCTCGTCGATGTCGAAAATGTCGATGCGCCCAGCCTCATCAACGCCTTCGATATCGAAGGCTTCGCCACCGAATCACGCCGTGTAGGCCAGGTAATTTATGTCGCAGGAGTCGACATGCCACTTTGGTATTCATCCGACACCTGGTCAATGGTTACATCCAGAGGAAATCCGGCACTCGAAAAGGTCTTCAACCATGACGAAACTTTGGTACAGAGCCCCAATGGCTTTGTTGCTTCAATTTACGTGGCCGACCCGAAAAACGTCCATCTCGTCCAGCAAGAGAGTTTTGCTGGAAAGGGCCAGTATATCCACGCCACGCAGACGGCAATTTTCATCGCGGGATACAGTTGGGATGACGCCAAAACCACCATTCAATATGTGGATATTTCCGACCCGGACGGCAAAATCGTTCTTCGTGGAAGCTGTCAGATGGCAGGCCAGATTCTCAATCGATTTTCGATGGACGCCTGGCAGGACGTTTTGCGCGTAGTGACGGGCAATTCAACCGGCTGGAGCCAGAACACGGAACGCGGCGTCAATCTTTATACTTTCGATCTGACCAATCCCGACCACATTACTCAGAAGGCCCGGCTGCCGATCATCGATAATGAGACGCTCCGTGCGGTGCGATTCGATGAAAACAAGGCCTATGTCGTGACGTTTTTGCAGACGGACCCATTGTGGGTGATCGATCTGACCGACGCATCGAAGCCGAAAATTACCGGTCAGCTCGAGGCGCCGGGCTATTCGACCTATCTTCATGGCGACGGAACCAGCCTGATCGCCGTGGGGATCAACGATGCAGCCGACTGGCGGGCGAGTGTGATGCTCTACGATGTATCCGACGCCGAAAATCCCACGGAACTGGACCGGGCAGTGCTGGGGCAGGAATATTCCAGTTCGCAGGCCAATTACGACGACAAGGCCTTCAATGTCATTCCATCTGTCCAGCTGATCCTCGTACCATACGACACATGGGTAGACGGGACAGAGAAAAACATGCTTCAGCTACTGGATTATTCCACTGGCAAGCTGGTCAAGCTGGCGTCGGTGCAGCATCATGGTACGGTCGAACGTTCCGGTGTGGATGCGACAACTAATTTCCTGTGGGTGATGAGTCAGAGCACACTACAAACCCTGAACATTCAAAATCCCAAATCTCCAAAATCGCTGGCATCGGTTTCCCTGACGCAAAACGTACTGGCTTGGAAAGTCGTTGGGCAATATGGTCTGCGCCTAGTTCAGTTGAATGACAATTCCGTTGAACTGCAGGTATTACCCGCCGACGATCCCAACGCTTCGCAGGTTCTGACCAGCAAGCAATTCAATATATATGGCATGTATACAGCACAGTTACTTTACATTAATAATTCCCTGGCGGTGATTACGGGAACCGACGACAGTGGATATGCAAAAATAGCGACGATTCAGCTTGGATCGCTGCCTCACTTGACGGTGGCGGCGGAGAAGACCTTCGATTTTCAAGCCAGTGCCTATCACTACGGCTATTACGGTGCGAAATACGTGGATTCCCTATGGAGCTATTATGTTTGTCCATCGGTTTGGTCTGGGAATCCCTCTAATCCATTGATGCTCGACAATGGAGGACTGGTATATTATGGTTATTCAGGATCGGGAAGGAATTTGAAAATCGTATCGCTGGCGGACCCTGCCGATCCTAAAATGACCGCAAAGGTCGATCTGGCCGAAAATGATAATTATACTTTTCTCAGTCAGGTCGGAGTAGACGGCAACACTCTCTGGTGCACTGGTGTAAAACCGGTCGCTTATAATCTTTGGGATGCCTTCCAGGGCAAATCCCCTGAGGCCAGATATTATGTCCAACTGGTAGATTGTTCCGATTTGGCCAAGCCTCATGCCGATAAGCCGGTCAACATTCCAGGGCTGGCGGTAGGCAAGCGAGACAAAATCGTCTTTACGATCGACCCGCAATGGTCGAACGACGACGTTTCAAACAGCTTCTGTTCGGTTCGGATTATCGATGACAATGTGGATCTCTTGAAACGAGTCGATCTGCCGACAGGAACACCAGGCACGGTGTATTTTTCAGCCAATACCGCCGTCCTGACTCTTGGCGCTTCATATGGCGACGGGCCGATCCTTTACGCCGCAAAATCGGACGAGTGCAACCTCGGTTCGTTCAATATTATCAGTATCGACATCAGCGATTCATCCAATCCGATATTGGTCACGAATTCGCAATATGCAGGATATGGTATCATTGCCGGCATCGCGGAAAATTACGTCGTCGCTCAGAACACTGCTACTACGCAGGCGATGATCTGGAAAATCAGCGACGATCAATCGCTGATCTTCGACCAGCTCGTCGATCTGGGTTCTGTAATAAGGAGTGTCTCGCAAACGAGCACCCGGATCGACCTGGTCTGCGGCACTGCAGGAGTGATTTCCGTCACCCCAAATCAGTGACGCGAGTGTCTATAAAAATTGCCAGCAGGCCTGATCGCCTTTTCGCAATTGTCATTCCAGCAAAGGCGGGAATCCAGTCTTCGGTAAGGTGCGTTGCGACACACCATCTTCTCAATTTGGGCAGACACATTAGTATAAATCCTGACAATCATCTGTTGTCACCGCCGAT
>CAYMXC010000246.1:0-4999 GCA_964394135.1 uncultured Phycisphaerae bacterium | reverse complement strand
CTGCAATCTGTGTATTTTGGAAGATATGGCCAAGGACTGTTTGCTGGCCGACGTCGCCGCGATGATCGGGAGCTTGGACGTGGTGATGGGGGAGGTGGATCGGTAACCCATGAAAATTTACGAGCGTCAAAAAGTTGAATATCGAGGGTTGAGTAAGATTATTGTTCATCTGGCCTTGCTGGCAGGGCGAATCGGCGATCCGATTCTGAAAAAACTGGCTCCGGTAATTTTCTGGGGCGCGGTGGTAGTTTTGATCGCCTTTGTATGGGCGGTGGCGAAGTTTATTAATCCGCTGCTGCCGTGGTTCATTCGCGATATTATCGTTGTGGCTGGGGTGTTGGGATTTGTGTCGCTGGTGGCGATGGTAGGGATCTGGGGCGAGCGAAAGGTCTCGGGCGATCTTCAATCGCGTCTGGGGCCGATGCGGACGGGCGGCTGGCACGGCTGGTCGCAGTCGCTGGCAGACGGTTTGAAATTTATCCAGAAAGAGGATCTGATTCCCGCCAGTGCGGACAATCTGCTCTTTCGATTGGCCCCGTATATTGCCCTGGTACCGGCGATTATCGCGTATATGGCGATTCCCTTCGGCGGCGATTGGGCCTTTCGTAATCCCAATGTCTCACTGCTGTTTGTCCTGGCGATGCTGGGTGTGGAAGTCTTGGGCGTTATTCTCGGCGGCTGGGCCTCCAACAGCAAGTGGAGTTTGTACGGCGCGATGCGAGAGGCGTGTCAGTTGGTGAGCTATGAAATTCCGATGGGATTGAGCTTGATTATTCCGGTGATGGCCGTCGGATCGCTCAATCTGGTTGAGATGGGTCAGGCCCAGACGGGTGGCTGGTTCCACTGGACGATGTTTAAAAGCCCATTTCTCTTTTGTGCCTTTTTCACCTATTACATTGCCTCGCTGGCCAGTTGCAAACGGGCGCCATTCGATCTGCCGGAAGGGGAGTCGGAACTGGTAGCCGGGTTCCATACGGAATATTCCGGGTTTCGGTTTGTGCTCTTTTTCTTTGCCGAATATACCGCCATGTTTGCCGTTTCGGCGTTGGCGACGATTATCTTCCTGGGCGGATGGAATTCACCGTTCGGGGATGCCTCGAATAGTCCGCTGTGGTTTATCCTCAAGAGCGGATTTTTGGTTTGGGTGCAGATGTGGGTGCGATGGACGCTGCCTCGAATTCGGATTGACCAGGTGATGCATGCCTGCATTAAATATTTGTTGCCGTTTACGATGCTGTTATTCCTGTGCAGCAGCGTATGGCAGCTGTTTGTGTATGAAGGCAGTCTTGTAGCTAAAGCGAGTCACTACTTTTTAGGCGGAGTCGGACTGGCCCTGGTCGGTTCTTATATCATGTGGTCCATTTATGGATATTGGTATCGTACGCGGTTAGTCGGGCGAATGGCCCGAAAAATCTTGCCCGGAGCGTAAAGTCGATATGATCGAAGCGATTTTATTTTACATGTTTTCCGTGTTCGCCGTCGGTTGCGGCTTGGCGATCCTCTTTAGCCGGAATATCGTCCGAATGGCGTATTGGCTGATCGGGATGCTGATGGCTGTAGCAGGGATTTATTTCCTGATCGGGGCGTATTTCCTGGGGGTGATCCAGGTGATCGTCTACGTCGGCGGCGTGGCGGTGCTGGTGGTGTTCGGTGTCATGCTGACCTCGCGGCAGATGGCCAATCGACTAATCCCGCGTTCCTGGGAAGTGGTTTGGCTGACGATGGTCGCGGCGATCCTGCTGGCAGGGTTTATCCTGACGTTTCTGCGGACCCGCTGGTCGGAATCGGCGGAGATCGCCTCCAACAGCATTCAAGAGATTGGAATATTTTTATTATCGAATTTTGTCGGTCCGTTTGAGCTGGCCTCGGTACTGCTGCTGATGGTACTGATGGGTGCGGCCTATTTAGCTCGCCCGAAGGTTCCGCAGATCGGACCTAAAGAAATGAAAGTGGGGGCCAAATCATGATCATCGGTCTGACCCATTATGTGGTTTTGTCCGCCATTTTGTTTGTGCTGGGATTGACGATTATCATCAGCAAACGAAATGCGATCGCGATTTTAATCGGCGTGGAATTTATTCTGAATTCCGCCAACATTAATTTTATCGCCTTCAGCCGGCACGGGATCGGCGGGATCTCCGGTCAGGCGGCGGGTATTTTTGTGATTGTCCTGGCTGCGGCGGAGGCGGCGGTGGCCTTAGCGATCTTTTTAAACTTTTACCATGTGCTCGCCAGCGTCGATATCGATCAGGGCGACCGATTGAAAGGATAAACCGGAACGTCTATGAATATCGCCTATTTATTAACGATTGGTTTTCTTTTGCCGCTGGCGGGTTTTTTAACCTTGGTGTTTTTCGGCAGGAAGATCGGCGCGCCGAAGGCCGGTTATCTGGCGGCCGGGTTGATGATTGCGTCGGCGGTGATTGCTTCGTATTCCGCATATAACTGGGTGACGATGGATACCCACCATCGAATCGCTCCGGCCATTCCTATTCAATGGTTTACGCTGGGCGATACGCCGGTGAATGTGGGAATCAAGGTCGACAGTCTGACCGTGATCATGTTTACCATGGTGACGATCGTCGCCAGTTGCATTTTTGTCTATAGTATCGGTTATATGCATGGCGATAAGCGGTTCCCTCGGTTTTTCACCTATTTATGCCTGTTCGGATTTTCCATGCTCGGGCTGGTGTTGTCCGACTCGCTGGTGGGGTTGTTTATTTTCTGGGAACTGGTCGGCGTTTGCAGTTATTTTCTGATCGGGTTCTGGTTTGAAAAGCACAGCGCGTCGAACGCCGCGAAAAAGGCGTTTATCGTCAACCGGATCGGCGACTTTTTGTTCCTGATCGGGATCGCGGTCATGCTGGGGATGACCCAAAGCGTGTCGCTGGACGATGTCTTTTCCAAAGTCCGGGAGGGCGTTTTTAACGGTCACAGCGGGTTGTTGACGTTCGCCGGGATTTGCCTCTTTTTCGGGGCGGTCGGAAAAAGCGCTCAATTTCCCTTGCATGTCTGGCTGCCGGATGCGATGGAAGGTCCGACGCCTGTCAGTGCGTTGATCCACGCCGCGACGATGGTCGCCGCCGGTGTGTATCTGGTCGGTCGAATCTTTCCGGTCCTCAGTCCGGACGCGTTGACGTTCATCGCGATCATCGGGACGATTACACTTTTCGGCAGCGCCTTGATCGCGATTGTGATGACCGATATCAAACGCGTGCTGGCCTATTCCACCGTCAGTCAGTTGGGCTACATGATTCTAACGCTCGGGATCGGCGGGTGGGTGGCCGGGCTTTTTCACTTGATTACTCACGCCTGCTTCAAGGCATTGCTCTTTTTGGGGTCCGGCAGCGTTATTCATGGCTGCGGGGGCGAGCAGGATGTCCGAAAAATGGGCAAATTGCACAAAAAAATGCCCGTTACGAGTCTGACGTTCCTCGTGGGGACCCTAGCCATCGCGGGCGTCCCGTTTTTCAGCGGATTTTACTCCAAAGACGCGATGATCGCCTCGATGTTCGCCAATGCCTGGACTCGCGGGTCCTATCAATGGGTATTTTTCGTCCTGCCGTCGCTGGCGGCGGCGATTACCGCGTTTTATATGATGCGAGTTTACTTGCTGACGTTCCATACGACCGTTAAAGATGAACATATTCATCATCATGCCCATGAATCACCCAAAGTCATGGTGATTCCGCTAGTGCTGCTGGCCATTCTGTCGGTTGGAGTTGGCTGGTTCAGTCAGATGCCTGAACGCAAGTCGCTCGGGAATGGCGAGTATGCCTATCATGGTGGCAGGGGGCTGGTCGGGTTGATCGCAGAGGCGCAACCGACCTGGGCTGTCAGTTGGCAGATGCAGGAGCAACAACATCACGAAGAATCGGCCCAAGAAGCTCGTCACCAGGAACACTTTTTCCACAAGACCGCGACCGTGGTCGCCAGTGGAGCGATGGGCGGCGGGTTCCTGCTGGCATTTTTGACGTACTTGTGGCCCGTGATCTCCGCCGAGCGGACAGCCAAACGATTCAGCGGGTTATATCAACTGCTTTCCAATAAATTTTATGTGGATGAGATTTATCAGGCCACGTTTGTCGCCGGGGTGATGAAACTCGCCCACTTCGGTAAGTGGTTCGACAAGACGATCCTCGACGGAATCGCCGACGGTTCGGCCCGGTGGGTCGTTCGGAGCGCGTTCTTCAGCGGTAAGACGCTTGATAATCGCGGTGTTGATGGGGCCGTCAACGGGGCTGCGAGTTTGGCGCTGGCCGGCGGTCAGGTGGCCCGGAGCGGACAGAACGGGCGAGTTCGGAACTATGTGCTGGCGGCGTTGACGGTCGTGGCTGTAGTTGTTTTGATTTCGTTAATGATGATTTGATCGAAGATACGGAGACCTTATGCATATGAATCAGACATGGCTTTTAAGCTGGGTCATTTTCCTGCCCCTTTTGGGAATGGCGGCGGTTCTGGCGGCACCGAAGCGGCTGATCCGACAAACAGCTTTACTTTTCTGTATTTTGACGTTCGTGCTTTCGCTGCTGATCCTTCCCCATTTTCAGGGCGAACCCGTAAAAGTGTTCGGGACCGACTATCAAAACGGGTTTAAGTTGATGAACTATGCCAAGTGGATTCATTCGGCTGGTTTTAATATCGATTATCTGGTCGGTGTCGACGGGATCGGGTTCCCGCTGGTGATTTTGACGACGCTGGTTTGCCTGCTGGCGTGTCTGGCCAGTTGGAGTATCAATAAAGGTCTTCGAGGCTACTTTGCCCTCTTTTTATTGCTGGAAACGGGCATGCTCGGAGTCTTTACCGCGCTGGACTTTTTCCTCTTTTATGTTTTCTGGGAATTGACGCTGCTGCCGATGTACTTCCTGATTGGGATCTGGGGCGGACCGCGAAAAGAATACGCCGCGATCAAGTTCTTTATCTATACCCTGCTGGGCAGCGTATTGATGCTGATCGTGATGCTCTGGTTCTACTTTACCAGCAACTATACCGGCGGTCA
>CAYMXC010000245.1:0-5001 GCA_964394135.1 uncultured Phycisphaerae bacterium | reverse complement strand
CGTTTTTTTTCCAGTGTGATGGAATTGATGATTGGTTTGTGTTTGATTTTTTTCAATCCCGCGAGGATGGCCCGGGAATTTGCGCTGTCAAGCGAAAGAGGCAGATGAACCGACGACTGTACTGCGTCCACCAGCCATTTGAGGTTCTCTATTTCCTTAGTCGGATCTCCGCCGTTGATATCCAGGTAATTCGCCCCTGCCTGGGCCTGTGCGCGGGCTAATTCTCCGATCGTCTCCACATCCCCCATCGCAATAGCCTGGCCGACCTGTTTCCGCGTCGCGTTGATCTTTTCACCTATGATGATCATCGTTTGTCCTCGTATCTATGCCCAACATCGCCGGTTTTATCTGCTATTTATTTTGACGTAAAAATACCCCTTTGCCAAGTCTTTTCAGGCATGTTTATTGCAGCTATCGAAATGACAATGACAGCTATTCGATCGGTTTGATGATCCGCCCAGTGTACGGGTTGATGTGAACGCGCTCAAACGAGTCGGATTTATTCTGAACGCCGGCAGCGGTTTCCGCCAGAATACCGTCCGTGTTATGGTCAACGTATCTCTGTTTTGTCGGTTTAGCGGGGTCAGTATCAAACAGAGGCAGTTTGTCCCAGTCGTCCGGCGTCTGGAACAAGGCTATTTGGGTGGTAGAGGTTGGCATCACATTTAAGTCTACATTATTGCGATAACCAATCGCATTGTCATCAATGGTAAAAGTGGCCTTACCATAATGGTCCGGCCCGTAATCTGGATCATCGTCGTTGAGCGTTTCATTAACTACGCCAGGAAGATCACCAACACTTGTGACTACAGTATAAAATCTCGCCAAGGCCCGATCTGCAGGATCGTCGACATGTGCGGGATCTTCAAGCCATCCCAGCCCTGTAGGATTACCGACCTCCCATGCAAACTTATTTGATTCTCCTGTAAAATTAATATTTACAGGATTGCCGACTGCGTCTGTTAAGGCAGTCCAGATCGGTTCATTCGATGCAACTGTGCCGTCGGGATTATAACAGATGTAAAATGGTTCAAAAAATGGCCGGCGAACATTTTCCGTTCGAGCATCCGCTATGGCATATCCACGAGGAACACTTAACGGTTCTTGTCCAATGACGGGTAAATAAATAAAACCATCCGAGTTCGGAAGGGTTAGTGAAGCGTTTGGATATGTAACTGCTGGGGGTGGTGCTGTATCAAAATATTTAGCCTGTGAATTTGCGTTGCCTTCAAATCGATACACAAAAAAGATTTTTCCGTTTGGTTGGAAGCGGGCGGCGGTTTTGACACCGTTCATGATGGCATAGCTTCTTACACCCTGCAGGGCTGCATTGATGGTGTTGTATGCCTGAGCGCGGGCTGAGCCTGCCTGCATGGCCCGGATTGCCGGCATGGTCAAGGCCGCCATCAGCGCAATGACCGCCACCACAACCAGGATTTCAACCAGCGTATAACCTCGCCTATTTTTCATAACTCCATCCACAGCATTTCCTATCGGTCCGAGGCAGTCCTCGTCCTTACTTTATTCTACGGCAGTCGTCCAGTGTCCGGTTCGCCGGCCGCAGGCGCAACGCAGTCTACCGGCATTCCGAGTGGTTACCGAGGTATTTTCCGACCAGCGGCTCGAGTTCCCGCACCGTGGCGGGTGGGATCATCGATCGGTCCGTCCAGATTCCCAGCTCCAGACTGCTGTGACAGTGACAATGTTCGTTTACATGCTTTGGCAAGAGGACTAGAGCTTCTTTTATCAGTTTAACTGCCGATTCAGTGGCTTTATTCATATTGCCGATGATTTCTTTCAGCAGATCGCATTTTGCTTTGCCTGCCGATTTGGGCTTCCAGCAATCGTAATCGGTGGGCAGGGCGATGAGGGCGTAACAGATTTCCGCCTCACGGGCGAGTTTCGCTTCCGGCATTACCGTCATTCCGATGACTGATCCACCCCAGCTTTGATGAAGTTTCGATTCGGCACGGCTGGAAAATTGGGGACCTTCCATGCAGATGTACGTGCCACCGTCGTGGACATTGATGGCCGGCTTGAGGGATTTTCCCGCTTCCAGCAGCACTTTCCGCAGATCGCCGCAGAACGGTTCGTCGAATTCGACGTGTGCGACGACTCCCTTGCCGAAGAAGCTGTTATCCCGTTTGCAGGTCTTATCAATTACCTGATCTGGAATTAGCAACTCACCGGGGTGGACGTCTTCCCGGAGCGAACCTACCGCGCCGCTGGCGATGATATGGGTCACGCCGAGTTTTTTGAGGGCGAAGATATTCGCCTGGTAGGGAACGAACGATGGTCCGAACACATGTCCGACGCCATGGCGTGCCAAAACGGCGATGTCCAATCCTTCCCACTTTCCGCAAATGATGGGAGCACTGGGTCGTCCGAAGGGCGTGCGGGGAAAAAATTCTTCACCCTTGGTGCTATTGAGTAGTGCCTGACCCAGGCCGCTGCCGCCGATCAGGCCGACTTTGATTTTACTCATTAAGGTCTCCTATAATATCCTGTCTTGACGTACAATAGAATAAAAGTTTATAATAGCGATCGTCCAATGTCTATGGTCAACTTAAAAACACATTTTTAGGCGGGTATTCGGGGTCCTATCGCCAGAAGAGGAGTTGAAATGGCCGGTGACGAGAATCTCAAGTCTTGCGCAGCGTGTGGCGCTACTATTTATCCGGAACATATTGCGAGCGGTCGAGCCGCCATGGTAGGGGGGAAACTGCTGTGTCAATATTGCATCAATGAGCAAAAATCTCAAACAGGCTCCGCGTCTTCACCGGGTTCATCCACTGCCGGAAGGACTGCAGTTCATCCGGCGGTAGCTTCGGGGAGGACCGCCAGCCAGCCGGCGGTTCACTCCGGGTTGACCGCCGCCGGGAAAACGGCCGTTCAACCGGCAGTCCAGAATAATCAATCCACAGCAGGCAAGACTGCTGTTCAGCCTGCCATTCAGAACAATCAGTCCGCTGCAGGCAGGACTGCCGTTCAACCGGCGATCCAGGACGAAGAGCCGGTATCACTGGTCGATGAATCCGAAGTCGGCCAGGGTGGACGAACAATCACCGCTTTTGCCCGCGAACGAACCAAAATCGTCGATGAATCCAAGCTTCATCGAAGTCTTCAAAAAACCGGCGCCGGCGCCACTCGTATCAAAGTCTTCCACACCAAGATGAATGATGGTGCGGTCGAGTTCATGTGCCAGTCTATCAACGAATGGGTCGATGCCAATCCCGAGGTAGAAATCAAAACCGTCCAGACCACAGTCGGTGTCTGGGAGGGCAAACACCCGGAACCCCATTTGATCCTTACCGTCTGGTACTAAAACTATTTTAGCAGATTTTGTCGCTTTTCCTAATGCAACATTAGGATGGTTTGTTGCTTCAATTTAGTACATGGCTGAGGTTAGATGCTCTGCCATGTTATTCAACCAGGCGATATAAAACAAAGGTGGCGGTTTTTGTCCAACCTAAGATATACGTTGGCAATCCGGAAAAATCTCTATATTATTATTCAAGGATGTAATGGCGACTGGCCCAGCCAGCCGCTGTTTTTTTGTCTAGGCGAAGATCGTATTTTCGGTCGTCGCCGGGAAGTTTTTTTTGAGGTTGTTTCGTGTCGATTTCATTATGGCAGATTATTCTGATCGTACTGGGCCTGAATATGGACACGCTGGCCATTTCCTCCAGTGTCGCCCTGTATCATTCCCGAATTACCCCCAGGCTGGTTTTTCGCATCGCGTTTCATTTCGCCCTTTTTCAGGCTGGACTCCTGCTCTTCGGCTGGTCTATCGGTAGTGTAGCGGACAGATATTTCGCAAATTATGACCATTGGATTGCCGCGGCCCTGCTCTGGATCATCGGGCTGAAAATGATTTACGAATCGTTTCATTCGGACGGAGAGGTAAAGACCGATCCGTCCCGCGGGTTGTCACTGGTGATTCTGTCGGTGGCGACAAGTCTCGACGCACTGGCGGTCGGCGGATCGCTGGCTTTTTTGAATGTCCATATTGTCCAGACGGTGATCATTGCGTGGTTGCTGACTGTCTGTGTTTCCAGTACGGGCCTGTTCATCGGCAAAAGAGTGGGTACAATGTGTGGAAAACGGGCGGAACTCGTGGGCGGAATCGTCTTATGCCTGATTGGATTCAAGATTCTTTTCTCGCATCTGGGAGAATAGCAGGATAAAGGAGCGACTATGCCTGAAAAAGTATTTCTCAATGGGAAGCTGGTGGAATCCGACGACGCCAAAATTACCATTTTCGACACCGGCCTGCTCCACGGGGTGGGGCTGTTTGAAACTCTCCGCAGTTATCGCGGCAAGGTCTGGCGATTAGGCGATCATATCGAGCGAATGGAAAATTCCGCCGCTGACCTCGGCATTGTCCTGGACGGTGGCGTTGATTTTTTCGAAAAGCAAATCGATCAGCTTTTGGTCGCCAACGGCCTGAGCGACGCCCGCATCCGTCTTACCGTCACAGCCGGCTCCGCGCGCATCGGCATTCACGCTGGTACTCAGGCACCGCCGACAACTATTATCACCTGCGGCCCGCTTCAACTTCCGGTCGACGAAGTCTATCAAAATGGTGTCGGCGTTCTTGTGAGCGATTACACGCTAAGCTCGAAAGATCCCATCGCCCGGCATAAAACCCTTTGCTTTCTGCCGCGATTGCTAGCCCTGCGAACCGCCCAGCGGGCGCAAATGGCAGATGCAATCTGGTTCACCGATTCCGGACTGCTGGCAGACGGTTCGACCAGTAACATTTTTCTTTTCAAAGACGACAAGCTTCTTACTCCGTCGCTCGATTTGCCCGTCATGCCCGGCATCACGCGAAAGATCGTTCTCGAAATCGCCCGTGATCTGCAGATTCCTGTCGAGGAAGGGCACTTTTCGCTTCAGGATTTGCTGGCTGCTCCAGAGATTTTCATCACCAACACAGTTGCGGAAATTCTCCCCGTTGTCGCCGTTGAAAAACACATCGTTGGTCCCGGCAAGCCCGGT
>CAYMXC010000244.1:4211-5003 GCA_964394135.1 uncultured Phycisphaerae bacterium | reverse complement strand
ATCGCAGATAATATCAAATAATGTGTCAAACCGATCATGCATTCTCCTGCTTTTTCTCGCCGCTCGCACCCAGAGTTGGAACTTTCGGCCTCGCCAGATACGCCGCGCCAAGCAAAACCACCAGCAATAAAATGGATACCAGTTCAAACGGCCCGATGAATCGTCCCAGCAGGCTTACACCCAGGTTCTTGACTCCGGGCAGCCGGCTCTGCAGATGCGACGACCATTCGCCGCTCAATATCGCCTGTATCAATCCAGCAAGCAGAATCACCGCGACTACCGCCAGCCAAGCTGTCTCCCAGCGTTTCGGCAGAAGCTGGGCTGCCAGTTGACGCGACGTCAGCATCACACCGAATACCACCATCACCGCCACGCCGCCTACATATACGATAATCTGGATCGCGCCGAGAAAATACGCACCCATCAAAAAATATAATCCCGCAACCGCCACCAGCATCCCGATCAGCCAGTATGCCATCCGAACGATATTCGTGCTCAGCAGGATCGCCAGGCCGGAAAATACAGCCAGAAACGCAAACAGATAAAAAAATATTGTTTCGATCATATGCCCATCACGCTCCGGGTAAAGGATTCCGCGCCAGCCGGCCCACCAGGCGACACCGATTCACAAAACCATAAGCCGCACCACTCACATACAACATAAGCATAAAAATTCCGAATCCGCCTAAAACGTATTTCGTAAAACCGGCAATACGGAAAAATGTCGGACACGCTGGATCGTTATACAACTGCCATACGCTGCTGCCCACAAACAACAGCATCGTCAGTGGC
>CAYMXC010000244.1:0-4201 GCA_964394135.1 uncultured Phycisphaerae bacterium | reverse complement strand
GAAGATATTTCACGCACCCGTGCATCACCTGGTCGATCCGGATTCGCGGCAGAGTCCAGCGAATCCACATCTGGATGAAAACCAGAAACGTGCACTTGACGATAAACCAGATCGGACCGCTGCTTATGTCTTCAAAGGGCGAATTCCAACCCCCCAGAAAAATAATCGTCGCAATCGCAGAAACTATAAACATCGCGGCGTATTCACCAAAGAAAAACAAGACAAACCTAAACCCGGAATATTCCGTGTGAAATCCCGCCACCAGCTCCGATTCACCTTCAGGCAGATCGAACGGCGCCCGTTTGCAACTGGCCAGCGAAGCGATGTAATACGTAAAAAAGGCAATGAACAAAAATGGATTCTGAAAAATCAGCCAGTGGAACCAGCCACCAGCCTGCGCCTGACCTATACTGATGAGTCGAATCGATCCGACCGCCATCACAGGAACCAGCAGACTGAGACCCATGGGAATTTCGTAACTCACCAGTTGGCACGCCTCACGCATCGCGCCGTACATGCTCCATTTGCTGTTCGATGCCCACCCGGCCAAGATTACCCCAAGCACTTCGATTCCCATCAACGCCATTACCAGCAGAAGTGAAACGTCCACGTCGCGAAACGCCCACTGAGCTCCAAATGGAACGACCAAAAACGCCGTGAACACTGGAACAAACGCGATATACGGCGCCAACCGAAACAGCGGTTGATCCGCATCCCGCGGAATCAAATCCTCTTTCTGAAAAAATTTCAATCCATCCGCCAGCGACTGCGCCCAGCCATGCCAGCCGCCGGTCCGCATCGGACCCAGACGCGATTGAATATGCCCCGAAACCTTCCGTTCACCCCAAATGCCCACGATCGCAACGATCGAAACGAAACCGAACAACCCCGCCAGCACAATCACGTCACGGACAAGCCACATCCATTCATATCGCATCAGAAACGGATTGACAAACCGACCCACCGCCCAGACAAACACGCAGGAAACGACAATAGCGCCCAAAAAAATCGGCCAAGCGAAAATCTTCAGCAGCGGCGGAGCAATTCGACCCACCCACATCGCCAAATCCACGATAGTCTTGCGAATCCCCCTATATTCGATTTTCGGCCGTTCGTAAGTACGCATCCTTATCGATCCACCTCGCCCATTACAATATCCAGACTTCCAATCATCGCCGCCATATCCGCTAGCAGACACTTCGTCGCCAAAGTTTCCAGTACCGACAAATTACAAAAACTCGGCCCGCGAACCTTCAACCGATAGGGGCTTGCCCCTCCGTCGCAAACCAGATAAAATCCCAACTGACCTCGCGGATTCTCGACCTCAGAATAAACCTCACCCTCCGGCAGTTTGATCGTTCGGGGAACTTTCGACATCACAGGCCCGTCCGTCAGTTTTTCCAGCGCCTGCCGGATAATCTTCACCGATTGATACATCTCCTGAACGCGGACAAAATACCGATCCCAGCAGTCTCCAACCGTTCCAAATCGTCCCTGACCCACAGGCACGTCGAAATCAAATTCATCATACCTGCAGTACGGCGCATTTTTCCGAAGGTCCCACTTCACCCCGCTGCCGCGAAGGCACGGACCAGTCAACCCATATGCAATCGCAAGCTCCGGCGGACAAACGCCGACGTTGGCAGTCCGATTGATGAAAATATGATTGTAGCTCAGCAGGTCGTTGTATTCTTTGATCTTCGGCTCGAAATAATCCAGAAATTCCCCGCAGTGAGTCACGAAATTTTCCGGCAGGTCCTCACGCACTCCACCCACCGTAATATATGAATACGTCAGCCTCGCCCCACAGGTCGACTCGAACATATCCACGATCCATTCACGTTCACGGAAACAGTACAAAAAAGGCGTAAACGCACCCATATCGAGCCCGTAAGACCCTATTCCAACCAGATGCGAAGCGATCCGATTGAGCTCCGCCATGATCACGCGAATATACTGGGCACGCTCGGGCACTTCGATCTGTCCTAGCTTTTCAACCGCCAGCGCAAAGCCCAGATTATTGTTCATAGCCGCCAGGTAATCCATCCGGTCGGTATAAGGCACATACTGACGATAACTCATCTTTTCGCCTATTTTTTCCGCACACCGATGCAGATATCCGATATGCGGCGTCGCTTTCAGGATCAGTTCGCCATCCGTCTCCAGCACGACACGCAAAACGCCGTGCGTGCTCGGATGCTGCGGACCCATGTTCACCAGCAGCTCCTCGGTGCGAAGGTCCGACGCTATTTCGCCCTCATACAAAAGGTCCGGTTGTGTCTGTATTTCTATTTCTTTCATGGATTCAGCCTTAGTCCGTGATATTCGACAATGTCCTGGTAATCTTTCCGCAGCGGATGGCCCGGCCAGTCCTCAGGCATGAGAATTCGCCGCAGGCCAGGATGATGATCAAAAAACACACCCATCAGGTCGAAGGCCTCTCGCTCGTGCCAGTTCGCCGTCGCCCAGATCGAACTAACCGATTCAACCCGCGGATTAGACCGATCCAGAATCACCTTCACCGCAATCGTATGGCTGTGGGCTGTCGAAATCAGATCATATGAAACTTCTATCGCGTTTTTAGCCGGCCAATCGATGGCTGTAACGCATCGCAGCAAATCGAATTGCAACCCCTTGTCCTCTTTCAAAAACGCGCACAAAGCCGTCAGGTTTTCCGGCCTGACCTGGACAAAAGGATGCGATCCTTCCAACACAACCGAAACGACCGCCTCGGCAAACCGCGATTTGATAATCTCTGTAATTTCCTGCGTATTCATTAGCTTTTATTCTTATACCACTGACAGTTTTTTATTGCTTCGCGATGGTATGAGCGTTGATTTTTTCCTGTAGCCGGATGAATCCTTCGATCAGTGCCTCGGGCCTCGGCGGACATCCCGGAACATATACATCCACCGGAACCACCTGATCGACGCCTTTAACTACATGATATCCAAATTTCCGATACGGGCCCCCGCTGATCGCGCACGCCCCCATCGCCATCACATATCGCGGCTCAGCCATCTGTTCCCACAACCGCCGAAGCCGCTCGGCCATCTTGAACGTCACCGTCCCCGCCACAATCATCAAATCTGATTGACGCGGCGTCCCGCGAAACGCGCCGGCGCCGAAACGGTCCAGGTCGTACCGGCTCGCACCAGTTGCCATCATTTCGATCGCACAGCAGGCGATCCCGAAGGACAGCGGGAAAATCGATCGCTTTCTCGCCCAGTTCAGTGCCCAGTCCACACTGGTCACTATCAAGCCCTGCTCAAATATTCCTTCAATTATCGCCATTGATTCGTAATTTCCTCTGCCTTTTTTCCTTGTTTACCCGCTGAATTTTCCACTTGTTCTCTCCCCGCCGATCGTACCCAATCGAGATAACCGAACCGCCACAGGTACAAAAAACCCAGAACGATCAGGCTGAAAAAAAACATCATTTCCCAGAAAGCGCCCTTACCAAGGTTTTGTGCCGATTCCAGGCCGGATATAATCTGCTGCCATCCATTGCGGATCAAATCCCGATAGACAACCGCCCAAGGATACAACATCGCAATTTCAACGTCAAAAATCACGAATAAAAGCGCCACCACGTAAAATCGCAAATCGAACTGAACCCACGCCGGCCCTATCGTCGGCTCCCCGCACTCGTAAATCTCACGCTTCAGCGGGCTCGGATTTCGAGGCCGGACTAATTTGCCCACCAGCAGAGCACCGAAACCAAATGCTATCCCCGCCCCAACAAAGATCAAAACACCGATCAAAAAATGAATAGGAGAATTTATCATGCCGTCTTCTCCTTGACCCTTGAAACCTCCTTCGCCGCAAAAGTCCCTCCAGCAGCCGATTCCGCCTGCATACGGCAATACTCAGGATCACTCGCCCCAGCCATCTGCTCCCGACGTTCCATGTCCTGACCACGTAAAATATCCCGCAGCGACGAAACCCACGCCGGTAATTTTACACGCGTCAGCCAGATCGGCTCCAGAGTCCGCCGCCCCTGCCTGGCCAATTGAACGAAATCCACCACAAGGACCTGTCGATCATAACAGGAGTAGTCATGAATCTGTCCCATCTTCAAACATTCCGTCGGGCAAACCTCTACGCACAGCCCGCAAAACAGGCACGTATTGTAATCGATCGTATATTGCGTAACCGCTCCGCCTACCGCGACATCCCGTGATTTATCCAGCTTGCGTGG
>CAYMXC010000243.1:0-5028 GCA_964394135.1 uncultured Phycisphaerae bacterium | reverse complement strand
CACCCAGAGACTGCAAAGGGTACCGGGCATCATATTCCCGTCCTCATCTCCTTTTTCGTAGCGATTGCCTGCCCATGCACAGAGATCCCCATCGCCAGTGCAATCGATAAAGCGTTTTGCCCGAATAGCAAATATACCACTTTTGGCCGAACAGATTACATGGTTAATTGTTCTTTCTTTGTATATGACGTCAATCATATTCGTGAAAAACGACAGTTTTACTCCGGCGTCAAGAAGCATCTTCTCATAAACGCGTTTAAGGGGTTCCGCGCGAATCCCAATGCTGCGGCTGAACACTAAATCATCCGGTAGTTTTTCAGGATATATTCCTTTGGCCTTTTCAAGATTTTTCAGTAACGCGGCGGCAAATTTTCCGGCCAGAAAATGCTGCCCATCACCAAATGTCATAAATGCGGGTACTCCGCCAAGGGTTCCCATCCCACCTAAAGCCCCACCGGCTTCAATAAGCAAAACACCTTTACCGGTTGTTTGTGCCGCGGACCATGCAGCAGCACATCCGGCAGGCCCTCCGCCAACGATCAAAATATCGACATCATACTTAACAGGTATATCGCGAGAATAATTCAATTTATCAGCCATAGTCATTTCTTGCTCCAGTTTAACCCATGACGAATTTGATTAAATCTTTTAATTTCGCCGTTGCCAGCGCCACCACTGTATCCGCCGCTCCGTAATAAATCCTGACTTCACCATCGACCTCAAGAATATTTGCCGTGGGGAAAACCACATATCCTCGCCACCCATTAAGCTCATACGGGGTTTCCGGGACGATTAACGGTTTGGGGGCCAGACCGATTATCCTGGTCGGATCTTTCAAATCGAGCATCATTGCTCCAGCCATGTATCGTTTTTGCCATACTTCATTTTTACTCCAACCGCTCGGAACGCGGTCGGCATCCAGATCGGCGGCATGATAAATTACCAGCCAGCCGGCTTCCGTCTTGATCGGCGGAGCGCTGGGCCCTATCTTTAAATTACAGAACGGAACCTGATCGGCGCCAAGCAACAGCTTCGACTGTCCCCAATGTTCCATGTCGGGCGAATATGAAATCCAGATATCAAAATGTTCGCCACGCGAATATTGAGGGAACGGCCGTTCCAAGCGGGCATAATATCCGTTTATTTTCTCCGGAAACAGTACGATATTGCGATTGTCCGGCGTGGTGGTATGACAAATCTTCCATTTTTTAAAATCTTCGGTTTCGGCAATCCGCAGACAAATCCCGTGCCGGGTATCCAATGCCGCCGTAATATAGATTTTACCGTCCACCAGATTCAGCCGGGGATCGTAAATCCGTCCGATTTCAGGGTCGGCAAACCATTCTTCACAGGGATGAGAATCGGTAAATTCAAAATTTATGCCGTCTTTGCTGTATCCCAGCAACATGTTCGACTTATCCCATTTCATCGTTGCTGAATCGACAAAATCGGTCGACAATACCATCACATAGTGATCCTTGAGTTTCAACACGCCCGGATTGGAAACTAAAAAACAGGGAAATCCGCAAGGCGAGGTAAACTTGATGTCGGACGGTTTAATTATCGGATTCGCCGTCGAGCGGCTAATAAACTCCGGAGTCTTATAATCTTCCATTATTATTTCTCTTTGGCAAAACAATCCATCGGCTCAGGGAAATTTTATTCAACTGACTTTTCGAATGCTTGAATCTTTAATTGAATTTTAGCGAAGTTCGGTATTTTTCCTACCAAGTGTTATAGCCAGCAGGACCGGATTCATTCCATCTTCCTGAGCACTCGAAAATTCTATTTTGGAAATCGTTTTTTGCGGCTTCGGGTTTTTCCACGATAAACCATATAAACGGAAAAGATTCCCATCGGCATTTGCTCCCTGCCAGGCTACAAACCCGCCCGACGCGCCATTATAAGAATTCCACGAATTAATATTCCACCGATAATTCAAATGAATAACATCTTTTGTATTATCCGCATAAACCACTGTATAACTGCCAACTTCGGGCTTCTCAGTACAATTGGTGTAATATTCCCATTTTTTTCGATCAAACGGCTCGGTTAATGTGTGAAGGAAAAACAATCCCGTTGCCTTCTGATTGACGGGAATTTCAACCTTAACCGGATAGTCGGTTTCTCCCTTGATGCCGCTCAGGACTATCGGGGAGATCGAACGAAACGGCAAAAATCCGAAATCTATAGAATCCGGCAATGAAATTTTTCCGAGTTCACTGTCTGAAGGTGGTCGCTTATCGGTAACCTTTGGGTATACGACCGGCATATACGTCATCCCCACCTCAAAACCGGATACATTCGGTTCCATAAAACAGCGAACTCTGTAATTCCAGTCATAGCGAGTTATGGGAATCAGTGAACAATTCGGATTCCAGTTATATGCGGCATCCATTCCAATAGCCGGCAGAGCCTTATCGGAAATTTTATCCGGATAACTTTCGAAAGAACCCCACTCACTCCAGAAAGTTCCAATCCCGCCCATGAGTCCGTTGGTTTTGGCCAGTTCCGATGTAAGCCTTATGTTACTTTCGTTTACTTTGGGCGATATGATAATATCTTTGAATTTATGTTCCTGAAAACGATGTATTTGTTTTAAATGTTCATCTTTTTGTGAGCCGTAATTCCAGCAGTTGATGACAAGCGAACGCCGAACCATGTTAATAAGCCGATCGCCATCAAGCTGTTTCGGCGGAGTCAATCCGTGTGCCCATGGATTGAAGGTATCATCCCATACAATCGTCTTTACCCCCTTCGATTCGATAAAATCGCAGAGATGATTCATGGACTCCGCGATCAGGCTTTCCCGACTTTTGCCCTTGCATCGCTTACATGTTCCCAATGGAGGGTCGGCAAACGTCATCTCATCATGACCGATATGAACATAAGGCGGTTGAAATACCTCAATTGCCTCGCTGATAAGGCTCTCGGCAAAGGCATAGGTTTCCGGATTGGATGGACACCAGCTCGTATACCAATTCCATTGTTTTGGATCTTCAAGAAGATGCCTGTATCGCGGATCCCGTGCGATCCATGGCATGTGCATGAACATCTGATAATAAGGACATATCGTCACATAATGTTGACGGGCAAAAGCAGCCAGTTCCTTCATCTGAGCCTTGGTATATGGATGCGAATTCGTCACCGGGAACGGATATTTATCGTATTGCATATCCGAAGCGATATCGATAAACACCATGTTGATTTTCATCGCCGACAAGCCCTTGATAACCGTTTTGACCTTCGAAAGGGCCTCTGCGGAAGTACCCATACGATGTAGATATAACCCTCGCATCGATAGCGAAGGATAATCGGTAATCTTCACACCATCTACCGTCACACCCGCTGACGTCTGCGTCCAGATTTGCCGCAAGGTTTGAAATCCATAATAAAATCCGGGTTCATCCTTGCCGATCAGCAGAATGTAATTTTTCCCAGTCGCCAGGTAATAACCCTCTGCAGGCAGCTTTAGCTGTTTTTTAACATTCTCCAGAACCGCCTGCGAAAGTTTTCCGTAGTCGCCAAGAACTGCCACCAGCCCCTCAGCACCCAATGCGGACTTCTGCTGAAAAGTGCAATCCGCAAGATCCGCCTTGATCACATCAAACACCCGCTGCGATGGTTTATTATTGGTCAAGACCACGGGAATATCGGTTTTACCACAATGAAATACTTCCTTCGTCCATTCCACAGATTGCGGGACTGGAATGATGCGCACCTGCGGCCCGTCAAGCAAAGGGCCATTCGATTTGGTCAGGTTAATATCATTTTTTTTCGGAACCTGGCAAGCTCGAATAGCTTTGACTGTAATCTGAGCAGAACTTTTATTTTCCAGTCCCCAGAACGAAATCCGAACCGTCTTTATCCGCTTCCAGCCATCGGAAGGAACACCTCCTTCTTTTCCAAAATCATCACATCGCAGGGTTAAAATGTTCCAGCCTTCCTGCAAACTCAAACGCTTCGTGTGCGCATACCAGCCCGCTATCTGTTTGGAATTGAGATCTTTCACCGCACCAAAATACAACGCATAATCGCGGAAAGCAGCTCTGTTGTTGATATATATGTGCATGTAAATATACGGATAAGATGATATATCTACCGGAACTGCAAAATCCTTCTGCCAGGTGCAGAGGTCACCCGTTTTCTGGAATTTGCATGGAAACACAATGGCTGGCAACCCATTTTCTTTGACTTTATCTGAGACTTCTACTGGAAAAGTCCCTTTCCATAATGCTGTTGCCTGGGCAATGTTTTTGTAGTAACAGGCATCGATGTCAAACGAACTTGCTGCTAAGAGATCGCTACAACTCAAAAATGCTGCAAACAAAATCAAACGAGACGAAATATTCCATTTCATTATAAAATAAATCCTTCCATTTTTTCATTCATTCTTGTATTACAGCTGCTCAGAAGTATTCGCTCTGCTAATTGTTATATTTCCATATGGAATCTGAAAAAGCAACTTTCGCGCGACTTAAGGTTTCAGCATGACCATCAAAAAAGCAAATATTGGTTTTATCCCTGTGCCGGTACGCAGTGGCCATTTGTCTCGTCACATCTTCAGAAATATATATATCCGACCACCATTCATTCACCCAGTAATCCTGCGAACAGATGAATAGAGCCTTTTGCGTGGGCACGGTAGCCTGCGAACGCGTATAACCGACATTCCCTCCCAACTGCGCGCTTGTCCAACCCGTCACGTTCATTCCATAGCTATAGGTCATTAAGTAGTTGCCAAGGGCATCTCTGTTCTCCCTGCTGACTTTGGAATTGGGGCAAACCATGCCCGCCGGAGCATAAAACGAAACATTCGTATCCAGCCCCAGGTTCTTTCGAAACAATTTGTTGGTTTGCCAGATATTCCAACTCCTGTCTTTCACACACACACACCAATCGTTGCATTCATTGGCATACATTTCATTGGCCGATCCAAACCCTTTCAGAGCATTCTGACAAGAAATCGTACGGGCCGTTTCACGAGCATGGCTTAAGCCTGGAAGCAGTATTGATATTAATACGGCG
>CAYMXC010000242.1:0-5030 GCA_964394135.1 uncultured Phycisphaerae bacterium | reverse complement strand
AGACCATTCAAATTTCCTCTTTCGATCCCCAGACCGTCGCCCAAACCATCGACACGCTCGATCGCTTTATTCAGACGCATCCGAAATCTCCTTTTGTCAGCTTCGCCTACACCCTGCAAAAACACGGCTATATGACTCTGAATCAACCTGAAAAAGTCCTTCAGGCAGCCATCCGGGCCTACGAAACCCAGATTATCGATCCAGACGTCCCCTTTATTGATAATTCGGCTATCTATTGGGAAATTGCCGCCATCGCGGAATTCGAAGTTGGCGACTTTACAACCGCCAGGGCCTATTACAATAAGTTATTGAAAGAATATCCCATCGACTTCCGTTGCTTTCCCGCCAAACAGGCGTTAAAGCGAATGGACGAGCTGGAGGCCCGTTTTCGACTCGAATTGAGCAAGGAAAATTCATGATCAAACAAATTTATCAACGTTTTCAAGGCTATTTCGCACTTTTCGTGATCGCCGGTACCTTCGGCTGGTCCATCATGACGGTTTTACAGTCCCAGACCAAGCAGCCATCCGACGACACCATCGTCCTGCGAATTGCCCATTGGCAGTTGGAAGCCGGTGTGCGCGACGGTCTGAACGAAATGGCAAAAGAATACCAGAAGCTCCACCCGGACAAAAAAATCCAGATTGTCCAGGACGCGATCCCCGAAGGGACCTATGGTCAGTGGCTGACCACCCAGTTGATGGGCGGAAACGGTCCGGACCTGGTGGAACTGGGTCACGGATGTCTGCCCCAGGCGATCTGGGTGGCATACTATAACCGCTACTTTCTCCCGCTCGGACCCTATGTCAGTCGGCCCAATCCGTATAATAAAGGTACCGACCTGGAAGGCGTTCCCTTGCGACTGACCGTCCTGGACGGCATGCAGACCTGCTATCAGCCTGAAGTGCGAGATTACATGGGCATCTCGTTTTCCATGTTCGGAACCCGCATCTTTTACAATAAAGACCTGCTGAAAAAACTCACCGGTCTGGAAACCTGCCCGACCAATTATCGCGACTTCCTGACCGTCTGTGAAAAAATCAAAAGCCAGAAAGACCCGACCGGAAAACCCTACACTCCCATCGCCGGTTCAAAATACCACCTGCCGATGTGGGAAACCTACCTCTGCGACGTGGTCACTTATCCTCTGCTCAAACGACTGGACTTCAACCACGACAACGCCATCTCCATGGACGAAATGTTCCTGGCCCTGAAAACCGGATACGTCGACGCGAACAATCCCGGCTTTAAGGCTCGGTTCCAGATGATTCGTCAGATCACCGATCAATTTCAATCCGGGTGGATGGGTCTCGGACGCGACGAAGCCGTCTTTCTCTTCGCTCAGCAAAAAGCCGTCTTCCTGTCCACGGGAACCTGGGATGCCATGAGCTTGCGGGAACAGGCGGAAGGCCGGTTTGAAATCCGCGTTATGGATTTCCCCCTGCCTACCAGGGACGATCCGGAATTCGGAAGTAATGTGGCCGGTCCGATCTATGAAAAACCGACCGTCGGGTTTCAATTCGGTGTCACGCGCACCTGTAAAAATCAGGACGTCGCAATCGACTTCCTCTTCTTCCTCGCCAGCCGAAAGTATAACGAGCAACTCAACAAAATCATCGGATGGATCCCCGAAACCAAGGGCTGCAAATTGGACCCGCTCCTGTCAGCCTTCCAACCGCACCTCGACGGAATCACCCCTCCCTTCAATGCCGCGTCTTTTAATATCGGCGGTGAAACCTGGATCAAGTGGCTGCAGTGTTACTCGCTCTTCCAGGTCAAGAAAACGGACTACGAGGGAATGATGAAGGAATTTCTCGAGTTCTACGTCAAAAACGGCCTGCAGGACTATCAGGAGCAGGTCCGCAACGCCCGGCGAGGTTTCCAGAAAAATGAACAGATGACCGCCGGGGTCCGCGATCTGGCAATGAACGAAACCGCAGATCAGGCAACGACGGAGTGGATCCGTTACGTCAATATGAAAGTCACCAGCCAATTGTTACCTGATCTTAGTTATAACTATCAGGCCTATATCCTTCGTCAGAAAAAACCGGTCCTCCCTCCCTACGGACCCTACGAATACAGTCCCGAAGTCCTGGCCAAGGTCCGCCGGCACGTTCAGCAAAGCATGCAAACCTCTTCGAAATAACAGGAAGTACAAAACGATATGGAAAACAAAACGATTGAATGGAAAAACGTCAAATACCACTGGGAAATTTACCTGTTCGTCATCCCCACACTGATCTTGATCGGGCTGTTTCTCTACTATCCTGCCTCCCAGGGCATCTATCACAGCTTTTTCCGATGGAACGGGGCTGAGATCAGCGAATACGTCGGCATGGAGAATTACCTGGACCTGGTTCGCAAAAGCGATTTCTGGAACTCCTTCAAAGTCGCCTTCATCATCGGGGCCTGGAATATCATCAAGATGATCCCCGCCCTGCTGGTGGCAATTTGTATTCATCGCTGCCGAAGCGAACGAATGCAGTTTTTCTATCGAACGCTGTTTGTCATCCCCATGGTCATCCCCAGCCTGGTCGTCGTGCTCATCTGGCGATCATTTTTCTTCGAAGCGACATCCGGCTACATGAACAAATTCCTCTATTCCACCGGACTCTTCGACATGCTCTGCCATTTGGATAAAACCCTGCAATGGGGCGGCATTTTCGTCGCCGGCCAGTCCCCCGCGTGGCTGGGAGATCCGAACCTGATCCTGGCCGCCGCGGTCATGTGGGGATTCCCCTGGGTCGGCTCGTTTGCTGTGTTAACATACCTGGCCAAACTCCAATCCATCGACAAACAAATCTACGAAGCCGCCGAAATCGACGGCGCCAGCTGGTGGGCAAAATTCACCCGCATCGAAATGCCCCTGATCACCGGCTCGCTCTACATCATGCTCGTCTTTACTATTATCGGCACCATCAGCGACGCCGGAATGGTCATCGCCTTGGCCGGTATCGAAGGCGGCCCGGGCGGCAAGTTAACCGTGCCCGCGGTCTTCATGATCCGAAAAGCCTTTATCGATCAACAAATGGGCTACGCCTGCGCGGTCGGTATCGTCCTGACCTTGATCGTTCTGACGCTCCAGAAACTCAGCAAGATCGTCACCGATTATGACACAATGAAATCCTGGCAGAAAAAAGCATTCAAAGTCGGCCTGCTGATCCTCGGCATCTGCCTGTTGTATCAAAACGTAATGGCCGTTGTCGGCATTGCGTTAGTTGCAGCCGTCATTCCCTACTCTGCCGTCTGGACTCCACTCGCCCGGAAATTCACCGGAGACACCTATGCCATACCGGCCAAGCAGTACAAAGAATTAGCGGAAGAAAGCACCCTGGAACGCTCCGATAGTATCCTCTATTGGATCTACCACTGGATCACCGGGATCATCCTGCGTTTCTCCAAACATGCCTTCATCTGGCTGGTCCTGGCCTTCGCGTTCCTCCCGGTCTACCTGATGGTCATCGTCAGTCTCAAGACCAATCAACAGTTCTACGAAGCTCCGACAGTCATCACCCATCCGGTCCACGTCGAAAACTGGGTCACATCCTGGCAGTGGGTCGCTCCCAACGTCGCCAACAGTATCTTCCTGTCGACCACCTCGACAGTCCTGACTCTGATTTTCGCCCTCATGGCCGCCTATTTCTTCGCGCGTTTAAAAATGCCGCTTTCCGGCTTCTTCTGGAACGCGATCCTGATCCTCATGATGATGCCCATGATCGCCAATCTGGTCCCGCTGTTCATTCTCCTGCGCGATATGAACCTCTTAAACACCTTCAGCGCCCTGATTCTCGTCGGAACCGCCGGCGGACAGATGTTCGCCATCTTTGTTTTACGAAATTTCGTCGGCGATATCCCCCAGGGCCTCTTCGATGCCGCCGAAATCGACGGCGCCAATCATTTCCAGCAATTAAAACATATCGTCCTGCCCCTCTCGGGTCCGATCCTCGGTACGGTCGGGGTCATGAACTTCATCAACTCCTGGAACGAGTTTATCCTTCCGCTGATCGTCATGCGCGATCAGGGCAACCTGCCGGTCACGGTTCAACTGCTCCGCATGGCGGGCGAATACATCAAGCACTGGGGTCCGCTGATGGCCGGTTACGCCATCACCAGCATCCCGATCATCATTCTGTTCATCTTTTCGATGAAACTCTTTATCAAAGGAATGACCGAAGGCGCAGTCAAGGGATAAATATGGATTCACTCCCCCACGTTGTCATTCCCGCGCATGCTCAGAATCCATCTGACGATACGCGGGGAGAATGACGAATGACGGAATGACGAATGTCTAATCAATGACGAAGCTTTAATGACTAAAAAAGAGCTTCACCCGCTGATTTTTGTTGGGCGGGTGGTTCCGGTACTCCGGGTTCACCCGCCGTCTTGACTTAGTCATTCGACATTCGTAATTAGGCATTGAATCGTCATTCGTGCTTCGTCATTCGTCATTTACCATCAGACCCCGCTTCTGGATTCCCGCCTGCGAGGGAATGACGTAAGAAAAAGAGGACGGCAGTTTAATAACCTGTAAAATCCGTCACTCACGATAATCTCACAACTTCACGGTGTCGCCGGCTCGATCATGTCCATACTGACCGAATTATTCAAATTCTGCGACACCTTAAATACGGCATTTTTACCCGCCGGCTGCGTCGTCGGTCCGCCGGTCGGCGGCATCTTCATCGTTATTTCCATATTCATGCGATTCGTCTTTCGACGCCGAACAATATCTCCCGTCTGGTAATCGAAATAAGCGACTCCCTGCCCTTCATTCGACGAAATCTTCCACTCCATGGAATCAAAAACGGTCTTGGCCGCCGGAGCTGTGGTCGTACCCGAGGCGTTATTGGTCGAAGGCTCAAATTCCACCTTTTCCCGAAGTCCGATCTTCGCGCATCGCCGGCCTCGAAATTCTTCGATCCCCAAAAGCGTATAAACCGTCTTATTATTGAAATTGCCCTTCATAAATGGAAATTTCATCTCCAGATTGTGGGTCCATGTATCCCCGATTCGAACCGATCCCCCCGGCG
>CAYMXC010000241.1:0-5035 GCA_964394135.1 uncultured Phycisphaerae bacterium | reverse complement strand
CAACCCGCCGAGCCCCCGGCAGCGCTGCCGGCCGACCGGCAGCGAGCGGCCGACCGAGCCGGTTTCCTCCGGCCTGCATTTACGAATTCGGTTCCTTCGGTGGCTCCTGTTCCTGGCTGGGCGCCGCCGGAGCAGCAGTCGTGCCTGTTTCAGGAGCCGAAGTTTCCGCCGACGCCGCCGCTGCCGGCTGTGCCGGAGCAGGAGTCATGGATTCGGGCAGAGGTTTTTCAAAATCTTCCACATATACCTCATCCAGTTCCGTCGCATCCACACACCGCCGTAACAGCAGATAAATGATTGTGTATCCGCAGAAGAAAAAACTGATTGCAAACGCGATGACCAATCCGACGAACAGGAAGACCCACAGGGCAACGAAAAAGCTCGCCAGCGATTCCGACCAGTTCAGAGGAAACAGATAGAATCGCCCAAAGAATGGTGCGAAGAAACCCGGAGAAAACCAAATCGCCTCCAGCTTACCCAGCGGCGAGGCCATCGAAGCATGATCGATATTCATGGTCGCTCCGGTGATGGCGGCAGCGACCTTGAAGACCAGACTGATGAGAATCTTGACGAAAATGAAACAAAGCGTTCCATAAATTGCCGTCACCAGAGTATAGAAAATGGTTCGCCACGGCCGGGCATAAACATAACTATACGATCGGCTGAAGGCATCGAACGTGTCCGACCCTTCGACGGCTATGGTGGGATACATCATGCCCATGCCGCCCACCGCCCCGATGATCGTTATAGCCAGGGCGAAACTGATCAGCAGAATGATGATAAAGGTAATCCCAACCACCAGTTCCCCAAGAACCGGAATGGCTCCGAACAGGCCTGCCGCCAGAAGGGGAATACAGCAGCCGATGATAAACAGTACCGGCATCAGCGGTGCGCTGAAAAAACTCCCGAATTTCCGCAGAGCGAAAGTACATGATTCGCTCAGAGGTATTTTTTCGTCACGAGTTGCATGCAGGGCCGCAATCCGGCAGATCGCTCCGCCGGCTATTGACCAGACCCCAAGGCAGAAAAGGAAGTAGATAATGAAATACAACCAATGTACCTGAACAAACCATCCCAATCCCTTGATAGCCAGACCCAGCGTATTAACCAGTCCGGGCGGGATATTGGGTGTAGTTCCAAAAGATATGAAGGCAGGGTTTTTAAATAATTCAAACGCCAGAACCGAATCCACCGCACTATTGAACATCAGAATGCCATAAGACAAGGCCGCCTGAAAAATTCCCAGCCCCTGGGAGTTTTCAATTTTGTAATAAGTGTCGGCCATCTGGATGGTTTTCTGGATTTGCTCACGATCTTTCGCAATGTCACCGGCATCGCGAAGCTGATCGCTGGCGCCGACGCGAATTACAATGTCCACCGCCTGAGCGGGGGAATCATACTCAAGAACCTCTTTAGCGACCTGGGTCGACCGCCGCATCGAAATTTCCAGATAGTCCCGGGCCTGTTTTAATTGGGCCAGGCTTTTTGCTCTGTCTTCCGCGAGTCCCTCCTTGCCCTTGACGGTCTTTTGATTTTGATCGAATTCTTTCTGAATGAGTTGTTGAGTCTGTTCGTAGCGGCTGTGGAGAATTTTCAAACTTTTGCTCAGATTCATTTCCAAAGCCGCCGCCAGATTGTCCAACGCCTCTTCGCCCTTAACCATTTCCTTTGCCTTCTGCGGTTCTTTGATGTGGTCCATCAGGGCTGCTATCATGATCTGATTGTTTCGTGCCTTGGCCTGCTCACGCCATTGCCGGAATTTCGCCATTGTGGGCGAAGACATATATTTTTCAATTTCATCCGCGGGCATATGCATCGTATAGAACGGCCGTTCTACAACTACCTGCCGACCCGCAACCAGATCCAAAAAACGCCCTCCGATATAACAAATCAGAACCGCCACCAGAGCCAGACCCAGCTTGCTGGGGTGAATTGCGAGCCTGAACGTCCTAAACAACTGTGTGAAAGGCAGGGCTTCCCGCCAATTGATGCTTTCCAGAACTACACGGTTGTCCTTTTTATTGTCGCTCATATCGTGCTCCTTTCAACTAGGTCGTTATATTGTTCGTGGATCAGGAATCTGCAGGCCTTATTGTAACAATATCATTGCCGATTAGAAAGATTTGATTGACAACTTTTGACGTTGCCGGGAAAGGACCAGACCGGTTCGGAAAATCCAATTATTCGACGCCGTAGAAAATATTACCCGATTTTCTCAGCCGGCGGAATCGCCGGTAAATTTTTTCGTATTCGATAACGGATTCTGCATTCGGTGAAAATTCGCGAGCCGATTTTACGATTTTCCCCACCGCTTCCTGATGCGAGGTAATGAGTTTTGAGCCAACCGCTGCCATGATCGCACTGCCGACAACTCCCGATTGATCGTGAGCCAGGCGGCAAATGCGGCTGCCAAGTACATCGGCATGAATCTGCATCCATAAATCCGATCTGGCTGCGCCGCCGACCGTGCGCACTCGCTTGCCTCGAATGTCCCAACCCATTTCATCCGTCAGTTCTCGAACCGAACAGGCAACACCTTCCAAAACCGATCGCAGCATGCACCATCGATCGGTTTTGCGAGACAAACCTGCAAAAATTCCACGATAGTCGTTTCCACTGTCACCTTCCGCCCGGCCGTCCAGATCGATCAAGCATGTTACCCCGTCACTGCCTGCCGGCACGCCGCTGACCCTATCGAAAAGCTCGGGAAACGTCATGTCCGGCGCAAGTAGCTGCTTCGCCCAGTCCAGCGTGCCGCATCCGCTGTTGGTGCATCCAAGTTGATAGCTTTTGTCCAAAATCGGATATGGGCTCCAGATGCCCTGCCGGACCGGCGCCGAACCTTTTTTCAGAACGCTGAAAATGACAAGCGCCGTACCAAGAACGATCAAAAAATCGCCCTCTTCAAGCAAGCCCGCCCCCAGCGCGTTGGCGGTCTGATCATTGGCGCCCGTTACGATCGTAACATCGTTCGACAGGCCCAGTTCCTCTGCCGCCTGAGCCGAAATCTTTTCAACCGCTGTTCCCGACGGTAAAACTTCGGGAAGCAATTTGGCTTCAACTCCCAGTGCTTCGAGCATCTCAGGCCACCAGCGATTTCGATGCCAGTCATACATGCCACCCATTGCAGCCTGATTTTCATCTATCACCGCCCGCCCTGTCAGTCGCCAGATCAGATAACTGTTTGTAACCAGAAATTTCCACGTCTGGGTGAACAAATCCGGCGAGTGATTTTTGAAATGTTTGATCATAGATGGCAGCACGCCCGCCGATGCCTGGGTGATTCCGGTGGTTTGAAAAAATGTCTGAGAAGAAAATGATTGATTCAGTTCGCTTGCCTCGGTCGATGCCCGGCCATCAATCCAAGTCCAGGCCCGCTGAAGAGCATGCCCCTTCGCGTCTATCGGCACGAACGTCTGTGCCTGCGAACTGACGCCGATCGCCTTGATTTGACGCAAATCGCAGGTCTGCTTCAGCTGATCCAGACTTTCGACCAGCGCCCACCAGTAATGCTCGGCGTCCTGTTCCGACCACCCCGGTTGCGGATGTTGTAATGCATAATCTTTGCCCGACCAGCCGATGAGCTTACCCCGATCCAAATCCACTACCCCAAGCTTCAGACTGCTCGTTCCAATATCAATTCCCAAAACTAACATAATGCGGAGTTCCTAAATGCAGTCGGGTTCACTATCCGCGCAGCCGTGACTTCCGGCCGAATACCGCTTATGGTTTGACCGTTTGTTTGCAGAATTCTTTCAAAAATTCCACGGCGTTTGCCGTCATCGCCCTTACCAGAATCTCGCCGGTTTCCTTGGACGCCACCGTCGGATCGCCGTAGCATCCGGATTCGGATTTCTGCAGGCCCCACGTGCTCCAGGTGACTTTCTTGGAACCCGAAAAACCGTCCGCCGGTACGAATTTGCTTCTATATTTCATAATGTCCTTGTTTGTCGTTTTTGTCATATCCACAGGCCGGCCGTAATGAAGAAGAACCGATGTCTCATACTCACAGGCATGGCAGGCTCCGCCAGGTGCAGATTTGCGGATTTCGACAAATTCCTTCGCTGCCAGCGCCACCGGCTCAAACGTCGCGATCCAGATCTTGTGCTGGTCCGCTACGTCACGAACCAGTTGCCGGCAGATTCCGTCGTGATGGCCGTGATTGTTGGAAACCACAACGCGGTAAATGCCCATCTTCGCCAGCGAACCGATGATATCTGTCAACGCCTGAAGTACCACGCTGGGCCGGACACTGATCGTTCCCGGCCATGCCCGCATGATTTCCATGGAATATCCGCTCCAGAATGTCGGCAGTACTAGGATCGGCGGAACATCCTTCTCTTTGGTGAAGGCTTCGGCAATATCCCGCGAAGTGTCCTCCGCGATCATGGCGTCGGCGCCAACAGCCATGTGCGGACCATGTTCTTCCACCGTCCCCAACGGTATAAGGACCAATACGCCTTTCTTAATATAATCCTGAAGTTCCAGCCAGCTTTTGTCCTGAAAATAAATACTCATGCTATTCCTTTCACTATTTGAACTTATGTGCCGTGGGGGCATCGTTTTACCTGGAATAAACTCTCTTGCCTGCCACAAAAGTATCGCATATCTGTACGTTCTTGTCCAGAACGATCATATCCGCTTGATATCCCGCGGCGATTTTCCCGAATTGAGTTCCAAAACCCAAAGTATCGGCAATCGTTGCACTGGCCATTGTACACGCCTGAGCTGGTGTGCACCCCAAAATTCCCGGCGCACGACGCACCGCCTCGATCATCGTGATTGCCGAACCGCAAAGCCAGTCGTGCTCCGCGTCACGAACCGCATCACCTTCACGAATCCTTACAGGAGGCCAGCCGGGAAAACGATATTCTCCAGGCGCTAAGCCCGCCCCTACGTTGCTGTCCGTTATTAGTGCCATCCTGGCTGGTCCCTTGGCCCGAAATACGATTTTTGACTTTATAGGATGAACGTGAATGCCGTCGCAAATCAGTTCGCACGTTACACGATCGTCTGCCACCAGTGCGTCATATAC